>NZ_JBHWKQ010000008.1:0-177502 GCF_042730865.1 Streptomyces sp. NPDC059897
ATGTGTATAAGAGACAGCCTTTTAGGGGCGCGGGGAACTGCGCGCCCAGCCACGTACGACCGAAACCCGACCACCACCGAACACCGCCAGCCCAAGTCGAAGCTCGACGATCCACCGGGAGCACACCCATGAACGCACCCCGTCTCCACCACCACGAAGAGGGCTCGCGCACCGCTCCCCCGCTGGTGCTCGGGCCCTCGCTCGGGACGAGTTCCGCCCTGTGGGACGCGGTCGCGCCCGAGTTGTCCGCCGCCCACCGCGTCGTACGGTGGGACCTCCCCGGTCACGGCGGGTCCGACGCCGGCCTGATCAACCCCGGCGCCACCGTCGCAGACCTCGCCGACCTCGTCCTCGCACTCGCCGACGACCTCGGCATCGACCGGTTCGCCTACGCGGGCGTATCGCTCGGCGGCGCCGTCGGCCTGCATCTCGCCGTGCACCACCCCGAACGCCTCACCAGCCTCGCCGTCATCTGCTCCTCCGCCCACTTCGGCGGCGCGAAGAACTGGGAGGAGCGGGCCGCCCTCGTCCGCAAGGAGGGCACGGCGGGCGTCACGGAGACCGCGCCGTCCCGCTGGTTCACCCCCGGGTTCACCGTGGAACGCCTCGTGCAGGACAACCGGGACGCCGACCCCGCGGGCTACGCCGCCTGCTGCGACGCCCTCGCCGCGTTCGACCTGAGGGACCGGCTCCCCGAGATCACCGTGCCGACCCTCCTCGTCGCGGGCCGCCAGGACCCCGCCACCCCGCCCGCGCACCTGCGGGAGATCGCGGACGCCGTCCCGGACGCCGAACTCGTCGAGCTGGCAGGCGCCTCCCACCTCGCCCCCGCCGAACGGCCGGAGGCGGTCGTCGGGCTGCTGCGCGGCCACCTCGGGCACGCCGTGAAGCGCGGCATGGAAGTGCGCCGCGAGGTCCTCGGGGACGCGCACGTGGACCGGGCGCAGGCGAAGCAGACGCCGTTCACGGCCCGGTTCCAGGACTTCATCTCGCGCTATGCGTGGGGCGAGATCTGGACCGACCCGACGCTCTCCCGCCGCGAACGCAGCATGATCACGCTGACCGCGCTCGTCGCCCACGGCCACCTCGACGAGTTCGGCATGCACGTCCGCGCCGCCCTGCGCAACGGCCTCACCCCCGACGAGATCGGCGCCGTGGTGCAGCAGTGCGCCGTGTACGTGGGTGTGCCCGCCGCCAACTCGGCGTTCGGCGTCGCCCAGCGGGTGCTCGCCGAGGAAGGGCTGGCGTAGGGCCTTCTGACCCCGACAGGCCTACGACCAGGGGGGCCACGCCGACCGTACCTCCCGGCCCCTAGCCTGGACGCATGGCCACAATCCTGATCACCGGTGCCACCTCCGGCCTCGGCCGGTACCTCGCCTTCGAGCTCGGCCGCGGCGGGCACGTCGTGCTCGCCCACGGCCGGGACGAGAAACGTACGGACGCCCTCGTCGAGGAGCTGCGGGCCGCCGGCGCTCGCGCCGAGGGCTTCGTCGCGGACCTCGCCTCCCTGGAGCAGGTGCGCGGCCTCGGCGCCCGGGTCGCCGCCGCCCACCCGGAGCTCGACGTCCTCGTCAACAACGCCGGTGTCGGCACCGGTGCGCCGGGCGCGGGCCGCGAGCTGAGCGCGGACGGTCACGAGCTGCGGTTCGCCGTCGACCTGCTCGCCCCGGTCGCCCTCACCCGCGCCCTGCTGCCCACGCTCCGGGACAACGCACCGTCCCGCGTGGTGAACTGCGGTTCGCTGGGCCAGTCCCCGCTCGACTTCGACGACCTGAAGTTCGCGGACAACTACAGCGGCACCGAGGCGTACTGCCGCGCCAAGTTCGGCCTCGCCGCCCACACCTTCGCCCTCGCCCGCGAGCTGTCCGGCACCGGCATCCACGTCAACGTCATCCACCCGGCGACGTACATGGACACGGCGATGGTCCGCGAGGCCGGCGTCGGCCCGCTGAACACCGTCGAGGACGGCGCGGCCGGTGTACTGGCCCTGGCCGTCGGCGAGTTGGGCGGCGAAGCAACTGCCGGGTTCTTCGACGGGGAGCAGCCGACGCTGGCGCACGCGGAGACGTACGACCGCGAGGTCCAGGACCGCCTCGACGCCGAACTCGACCGGATCCTGGGGTCGTAGGGCCGGTTCCTACGACCGTGGTGTGCTCTGCCAGCGCCACGTGGTCGGGCGAGGGTGGCCCGGCAGGTCGGCGCGGCCGGTGGCCCACAAGAGGGTGGGCCAGGGGGCCGCGCCGTCCGGGGCCTGCGGGAACAGCCGGGTGAGTGCCCGCGAGCAGAGTCCGGCGGGCGGGGTCCAGTCGAGCCCGAGGCCTTCCGCCACGTCATGCGTGTGCACCAGCGTCTCCACCACGCCCATCGCCGCGAAGCCCTCGGGGTCCGACACCCCGGAGGCGTGGTGGGCGCGCACCTGGGGCGACGTCGTCCGCACCATGGCGACCAGCAGCGCACCGCACGCCTCAAGGACCTGCACCAGGCCGGCCGGTCCCGCGGCGCGCTCCGCGAAGAGGAAGTATGCGGGTCCGCCGGGCCGCTTCTGGTTCAGCGCGAACGGCACATGTGTGTCCAACGGCGGACTCTGCGGCCCCAGTTGGACGGAGTAGTACAGCAGATCGTTGGCGAGGTGCTCGACGGTCTCCCAGCAGTCCCACTCCAGCGAACCCGCCCTGCCGTCCCACCCCTCCGGGGACGCGTCGCGAAGGCTGCCCACGGCGAGCCGCACGGCGAGGGCGACGTCGTCCGCGGTGACGGGAGACGACGCTGGTCGGGTTTCGACTGATCGGGACATGGCAGGACCGTATCCCCCGGGTGGACAGCGCACGAGCCCGGCCTGATCCAAACGACAGGCACTAGCGCAGCCCGCGGCCCGTCTCCAGCACCTCCCGGGCCCGCGCCGTCAGCCCGTCAGCGCCGCACGAACGGGCCAGCTGCAAGCCGCGGTTGAGCTCGGACAGCGAGCGCGCGGCGATCCCGTACTCGACCCGCGCCCGAGCGTGTTCGTACGCGCAGGGGGACGCTTCGAGGTACGTGACCGCCTTCGCGTACAGGGTGAGCTGCTCCCGCCCGGTGGCCAGCGCGGCGGCGCACCGCAGTGCCTCGCCGATCGCCGTGTCCGTGCCGAACCGCTCGGCCTGGATGCGGGACTGCGCGACGAGTTCGGCGGCGCGCTTCGGGTCGGTGTCGGCGAGGGCGAGGGCCAGGTCGCCCGCCCACGACGCGACGACGGTGTTGTGGCCGCCGCGGGCCTGGGCCACCTTGCCCCCGGTCTCCAGTTCGCTGATGCCCTCCTCGGTGCGGCCCACGGCGAGCAGCAGCCGACCGCGCACCGAGTGCGCGTCGGGCAGCAGGATCATCGACGGGTAGGGCGCGGCGAAGCCGTAGCGGTCGGCGATCCGGAGCGCCTCGTCGGGCTTGCCGCGGACGAGCAGCGTGTCGATGAGCATGGCCGCGGCGTCCCAGTGCATGGGCAGGCCGTGGCCCACCCGGTCGGCCAGCCGCAGCGCCTCGCGCAGGAACGCTTCCGCATCGTTGAGCCGACCGCGCCTGCGGTGGACGTAGCCGACGAATGCGTGCGCGAGGGAGAGGTGGCCGCCGCTCCAGCCGGCGGTCTCGTAGGCCCGCATGCTCTCGGTGAACAGGCTCTCGGCGCGGTCGAGCCGGTCGGCGAAGAGGTACGAGAGACCGAGCGCGATGAGGATCTCGAAGCCCCACTCGGTGTCGGTCCAGCCGAGGCCCGGGGCGAGGCGTCCGTTGACCAGGGAGCGGTCGCAGTACTCCGCGACCTCCTCGGCGTTCTCCCCGCGGTTCATCATGTCGAAGGCGCGCAGGATCAGCAGGACGCGCTCGGGGTTGTCGCGCCCGGTGACCCGGCCCGCGAGTTCGGCGAGGCTGCGGGAGCGGTCCTGCGGATCGTGCTCGCCGGCGTAGATGCACTCCCAGAAGAGGCGGGTGGCCCGCAGGCGCAGCCGCTGCTTCCCCTCGTCCAGCTGGACGGCCTCGGCGTCGAGCGCGGCGAGCGCGTCGTCGAGGCGGTTGGTGTGCACGAGGGCCTGGGCGAGGCGGCACACCGCGTCGACGCGGTCCTCGCCGAGGAGTCCGGGCTCGGAGTCGAGCGCGGAGCGCAGGTGCGCGACGGTGGTGGACGGCGAGGTGAGCAGCGTGGCGCAGCCCAGCTCGTACAGCACGTGCGGCCGCATCTCGGGCAGCGGCGGCTCCTGGAGGGCGCGCTCCAGGCAGCGCCGGGCCGCCGACGGGGCACCGACGGCGAGGTGCTCGCGGGAGGCGGCGCGCAACTGCTCGACGAGCTCCGGGTCGTCGTCCGGGTGCACCTCCAGGAGGTGGCGGGAGGCGGCGGCGGGGCCGTGCCCGGAGGCGGTGACCGCCCAGGCGGCCTGGCCGTGCATGGCGGTGCGGGTGGCCGGCGGGATCGCGTCGTACACGGCGGACGCGATCAGCGGGTGGACGAACTCCAGGGTGTCGCCGGCGCCGAACCCCGGTCCGGGTGACCCGGTGTCGGTCAGGATGCGGGCGGAGCGCAGGTGTTCGGCGCAGCGACCCGCCTGTTCGGGGTTCATGCCGGCGAGCAGGGCCGCGAGGCCCGGTTCGATGCGGGTGCCGAGGATGGCGGCGGCCCAGGCGAACCGGGTCGCGTCGGTGCCGAGCCCTTCGAGCCGGGTGACGAGCCCGCGGCCGCGGGCGGACCGGTTGAGCGCCCGCAGTTCGACGGCGGCCCGCTCGTCGGGCTGGAACTCGCTGTCCTGGACCTTGGCGAGCAATTCGACGGTCTCGTACGGGTTTCCGCCGGTGACGGCCCACACCTCGCGGCAGAACGGGTCGTCGGAGTGGGCGCCGAGCGTGGCGCGGGTCAGGCCCGCGGTGGCGTCCGGGGTGAGGGCGCTCAGCTGGGATACGCCGGGGCGGGCGGCGGCGGCCACCGCGTCCAGGCAGGCGGCGGCGCGCCCGTCGGTGGCCTCGCGCTGGGCGACGACGACGAACACCGGCAGCCCGTCGAGGCGCTCGGCGAACGCGGCGAGCCACTCCAGGGTCTCCAGGTCGGCCCAGTGCGCGTCGTCGATGAGCAGCACCAACGGCCAGTGCAGGCGGGCCAGTCGGGACGCCGCGGCGACGAGTCCGTCGCGCACGCCCTGCGGGTCGGCCTGGCGTCCGGTGGGCTCGGCGATGCCGAGGGCGGGGCCCGCGATGTCGTACCAGTCGCCGAAGTACTCGCGGGCCTCCTCCTCGGAGAGCGCCACGAGGGCGGGCTGCAGGAGTTGGCGCACGACGTTGAAGGGAACGGACGTGACGGTCTCGCCGCCCCGGGCCGACCACACGGTGGCCCGGCCCGCCGCCATCTCGCGCACCTGGGAGAGCAGCGCGGTCTTGCCGATGCCCGCCTCGCCCTTGAAGACGACGAGGCTGCCCGCGGCCGCGGAGCCGCCGCACAGATCGTCGAGCGCACGCGCCGCGACGTCGAGTTCGGACTCTCTCTCCCACAGGTGAGGGCCAGAGGGCGCGGCGTCCGCGTGCCGTCGTCCCTGGGTCATCCCACAGCCTCCCGTTGTCGAACCGGGTGTCGTCCCGGTGTCCGGTCGCGGCCGACCACTTGGGGCGATCGGCGTACTGGTCACGAGCCTAGACCGGGAGGCCGCCGCTTCGTGGGGCGTCGCGGCAGCCGGTGACATTTGGCCGGAGATGGGCAGTACGGGCCGGCCGGGTAACGATCCCGACCGGGGGCCGGACCCTCTCATGTCCTTTTCAGCCGGGCCTCATACTGTTCCGTCCATGACGTCGCAGACTCCCGCAGGCTGGTACCCCGACCCGGGGCAGATACCCAACGGCCCGCGCACCGAACGCTGGTGGGACGGCGCACGCTGGACCGACCAGACGCGGCCCGCCGCCACGACCCCGCCGCCGCCTTCGCAGCAGCCGGCTCCGTTCGCGCAGCAGCCGCCCGCGCCCAACCCGGCGTACCCGAGCCATCCCGGCCATCCCGGCCATCCCGGTCCGCTGCCGTCGGCGTCGCGCGGCCGGGGCCGGATCGCCATCGCCGCCGGGATCGCGGTCGTGGTCCTCGCGGGGATCGGCACCGGCGTCTACGCGCTCACGGCGGGCGGTGACGGCGACGGCAGGAACGACAAGGCGGACTCCCGTTCGCAGAGCCCGAAGGAGGCGCCCCCCGAGGACCCCGGCGCCCCCGGCGGCGGGGGCGAGAGCCCCGGCCCCGACGCTCCGGGCGCCAGCCCGCGGGCCCCGCTCGACCAGGGCTTCGCCACCGATGTCAGCAACGGCGTCGCGATCCCGGTCATCAAGAACTGGACCGGCACCGACGGCGCGGGCGCCGCCGGCATCACCGTCGGCCCGTACCCCTGCCCCAACTCGAAGGGCGACGCCTGCGTGAAGGGCGGGGCGACCACCTCGTCGGCGAAGCGTCTGGGTCTCGACGCGAAGACGGCGAAGGCGGCCGCGAAGGAGGACATCGCCAAGAACGCGAAGTCGTCCTACGGCGGCAAGACCTACGAGGGGATCACGGGCCACGAGCAGGTCTTCGCGAAGGCGGTCACGGTCGCCGGGCAGAAGGGCTACCGGGTCCGCTGGAGCGTCGAGACGAAGTCCGGCGTCGACGCGTGGGTGGAGTCGGCCGCCTTCCCCTCCCCCGCCAACCCCGACAAGCTGATCGTGCTGCGCGCGGGCATCGACGTCCCGAAGACCGCCGCGGACAAGGCGAAGGGCCCGGACGCCGGGGCGATCGACAAGATCCTCGAGGGCATCAAGAAGGCGTCGGTGACCGGCGACGGCGACACCGGCGAAAACGTCTGAGCACCGCTTCGGCCCCGCACACATGCGGCCGGACGGGTCCCCCTCCGCTCAAGGAGGAACCCGCCCGGCCGGGGGTGCGCGCCGCCCCCGTCCCCACGGTGCGGCGCGGGCAGACCACCGGTCGGTCATCCCTGCGACCGGCGGCCTCCCGTTCAGGTGGCCCGACCCTCCCGGGTCAGGCCGAGTCCCGGAATCAGCGCGCGCTCGACGAAGCCGACCAGATAGTCGGCATCGGCCTCGCGCCCTTCCAGGATCGGTCGGCTGCGCATGACTCCGAAGAGCTGCGCGGCCAGGTAGGGCAGCGCGGGATGGTCCGCGGCGATCTCGCCGCGCGCCACCGCCCGCTTCACCATCGCGTCGATCGACGCGAGCTCCGGCTCGATCAGCGCCTCGCGCAGGGCGCCCTTCAGCTCGTCGTCCTGGAGGGCGGCGTGCCCGAGGGCCTGCACGAGCACCGTGTCCGGCTTGGCCTGCGACGCCGCGTTGCGCGCGGCGGTCGCGAGGTCTCCCGCGAGCGTACCCGTGTCGGCTGTGAAGAACTTGGCACAGCGTCCGGCCCGCAGCGCCGCGGCCACCAGCTGCGGCTTCGTCTTCCACTGCCGGTACAGCGTGGACTTGCTGCAACAGGCCTGCGCGGCGACGCCCTCCATGGTGAGCGCCCCGTACCCCTGCTCCCGCAGCTGATCGAGGACCACGTCGAAGAACTCCTGGGCCCGCTCGGGGCTGATCTTCGAGCGGCGCGAGGTGGTGGGTGCGGCCTCGGTGGCCTTCTCGCGCGTCGTCATGGCCCTCACTCCTCGGGTCGGCTGCGGTGTCGATGAGATCACACCGGCCTATCGATACGCCAGTGTACCGGTACGCCACCGTATCGGTACACTGGCGTATCGATGAACGGGAACATGCGGGAACCGGAGCAGCACGCCGTCCGGCCACCCCTGATACGCGAGCTCTTGCTGGTCGTGGGACTTTTCCTCGTCTACAAGCTCGGGCGGCAGCTGGCCAACGGCCACACCGCCGAGGCCTTCCACAACGCCGACCACGTGTGGAGCTTTGAACGTGGCGTGCACCTGCCGGGCGAGGGCGCGGTGCAGGACGTCCTGCTGAGCAGCGACACCCTCGTGCACGCCGCGAACATCTATTACGCGTCCGTGCACTTCCCGGCCACGATCGCGCTGCTCGTCTTCCTCTACCTGCGCCGCCCGCGCCACTACCTGTGGACGCGGCGCGTGCTCGCGGCGCTCACCGCGGCGGCGCTCGTGCTGCACCTGACGTTCCCGCTGGCCCCGCCGCGGCTCCTCGCCGCCACCCACCTCGTCGACACGGCGCAGGTCTACGGCCCCTCGGTCTACGCCGCGAAGCCCGCCACGGACACCATGGCCAACCAGTTCGCCGCGATGCCCTCGCTGCACTTCGGCTGGGCCCTGATGGTCGCCATCGGCCTGGTCGCCGCGACCCGCTCGCGGTGGCGCTGGCTGTGGCTGCTGCACCCGCTGTTCACGCTGGCCGTGATCGTGGGCACCGCCAACCACTACTGGCTCGACACGATCGTGGCGACACTGCTGCTCGGCGCCGCGCTCGCGGTCATCCGGCTGCCGCACGCCATCGACACGACCGGCTTCTGGCGCCACCTGTTCCCGGTGCCCGCGCCCACAAGCACGCCGCACATCGCGGAGCCCTCCGCGGCCACGCCGACGCCGTGGGCCCCGGCCGCGTTCCGTACGCCGCCGGACGCGCTGACGGCCGCCGACGTACTCGCGGCGGCGACGCCGACCCACATACCGGCCGAGCTGATCGCCGCGCCGCACACCCACCCGGCCGGAGCGGCACGATGACCGCCACCCTGCTCGCCGTCGCGCTCTCCCTGGTCTCCGCCGTGGCCTACGCCGCCGCGGCCGTGGCCCAGGAACGGCTCGCCGCCAGGTCGGGGGCGGGCGTGCTGCGGCTGCTCGCGACGGGGACCTGGTGGTGGTCGGTCGGCCTCAACGCCTCGGCCGCGCTGCTGCACGTCGCCGCGCTCAAGTACGGGCCCCTCACCCTGGTCCAGCCGCTCGGCGCGCTCACCCTCGTCGCGGCGGTGCCGCTGGGGGCGAAGGTGGCCGGCCGGCATGTCACGGCAGGCGAGTGGCGCGGCACGGCGCTCACCCTCGCGGGCCTGGGCGCGCTGCTCGTCACGGCCTCGGGCCCCGCCCCCGACGACACGCTCTCGCTGCCCGAGGCGCTCGGCGTAGCCGCGGTGACGGCGGCGCTCATCGGCGTGCTCTCACGGCGCGGCGCGAAGCCGGGCCTGCGCCACGCGACCGCCTCCGGCGTCGCGTCGGGCGTCGCCTCGGCGCTCACCCAGACCGTGACGGTGGCGGTCACCGACCGCACGGGCCCGCTGCTCGACGTCCGCGTCATCGCGGTGGCCCTGCTGGTCGCGGCCTTCGCGGCGGGCGGCCTGCTCCTGTCCCAGACGGCCTACCAGGGCGGCCTGGGCGCTCCGCTGGCGATGGTGACCTTGTCGAACCCGGTCGCGGCGTCCGTCATCGGGCTCGTACTGCTGGGCGAGCATCTGCAGGGCGGAGTGGCGGGTTGGTCCCTGGCGGCGGTGGGAGCGATCCTGGCGACGGGTGGCGTGGTGCTGCTGACACATTCGACGGCGAGCGACCATGATCAAGCCCCGCTCTTGGACGAGAGCCCGCGGGGTCCGGGGCAGAGCCCCGTGACCGCAACCCCGTAGAGGCTCACCCGAACCCGCGCGAATCCTGCTTCAGCGCCGTATCCACGGTCAGAGCCGTCGCGACGACAAGGCTCAACAACGGCTCGGGCAGCTGATAGTGCACCTGCAGCACATAGTTGTCCGCGGTCGTGAACATCGTCTTGGCCAGCCCCTCCCACGTCTTCGTGATCCGCGCGACCTCGTTGTCCGCGTGGTCGACGATCGCGAAGTTCCAGGCCCGCCAGTTCTCCGCCTTGATCGCCCCGATCTGCTGACCGTTCACGTTCATCGCGAAGTTGATCTTCCCGATGGCGTTCTGCTGGACGATCTCGCCGACCGGCGTGCCGTCGGGGCGCTCCACGAGCACCTTGGACTTGATGAACTTGGCCGGCCGCGTGAGCACCATGAGCGGCTGCCCGTACGGGTCCCGGATCTCCAGGCGGTGCGTCATGAACTGGTCGACGCTGGCGACGAAGCGCAGCGCCTTCTTCATGGCGCTCTGGCCGACCTGGACGACGGAGCCCACGTGGTTGCCGTGCTGATCCATGACGCTGTACTCGTTCGTCAGCTCGATCAGCTTGGCCTTCTGGTTCACCACGAGGACCGGCTCGGTGAACAGCGTGCCGCCGCCCTGCCCGGCCCCGGCGACGCCCGCCTGCTGCTGCACCTGACGCTGCACGTCGGCGGCCCGCGCCTGCCCCTGCTGCTCGTGCAGCGACTGCGGCTGGTGCTGGGGCTGGGCGTACTGCTGCTGCGGCTGCTGCACGGGCGCCTGCTGCGGCTGGGCCGGCGCGAACTGCTGCTGCGCCGGAGCCTGCTGCTGCGGCGGCACCTGGCCCGCGGCCGGAGACTGCTGGGCCGGGGCCTGCGCCTGCGCCGGGTGCGTGTGCTCGGTCCACTGGGCGCCGTCCCACCACCGCAGCGTCTGGGGCGTGCCCTGGGGGTCCGGGTACCAACCTGCGGGGGTGTTCGAATGCGTCGTCACCGGGGCACACTATCGCGCCACTCTGTGGGCGTTCCCTGCCGTCAGCGCGCCCCCTCCCACAGCTCCCGCTCGGCCGCCCGCGGGTCCGCCTCGACCCGGGAGGCCCCCGCGTCGAACACCATCGTCGACCGGTCCCCCGCCGGGTCGTAGGCGGCCCAGCCCGGATCGCCGGACTCCGCGAACGCGACCCACGCGCCGTGCATCGCGCGGGCCAGCTCCGCCGGTGCGTCCTTGCCCGCGAGCGCCGCGTAGTCCGGGTCGTCGGCGCGGTCGAAGACGAAGCCCAGCTCCAGGGCGTGGCACGCCCCCAGCAGACCGTCGAACTGGGGCGAGCGCCACGCGAACTCGTACAGGTGCGAGCCCGGCACCGCCTCGGCGAGCCGCACCGCCGGGATCCGCCAGAACCAGTCGGTGACGACGGCGTCGAGGAGTTCCCCGGGGCTCGCGTCGGGCCGGCTCGCCCGGTATCCGTCCAGGTCGGCGCCGAAGGCCTCGGCGCCCCGCCGCACCCGACCCTCGCTGATGGTGTCGAAGCGGCCGGTCGGCACCATGTAGAGCCGGTTCTCCTCGCGGTTGCTGCCGACGAGGATGTCCACGCCGAGGTCGGGCCCCGGCATGACGTGCTCGTCGGCGATCGGCTCGAAGACCATCCCGTTGAGCGCCGCGTCGCCCCACACCGCCGGGTCGGGGCGCGAGCGGAACTCGTCCGACAGGGCCCCCTGCGCCGCGATCAGCTCCGGCAGCGGCACCGCCGCGAACGCCTCCGCGGTGTGCGCGACACCGAGCCGCTCCGCCAGCCGCTCCCCGATGCGGCGCGCGGTGTCGGGCCGTACGAAGTGGTGGCAGGCCCCGCTCTGCAGGATCGCGCGCCGGAACAGGCCGCGGGCGCGCGGCTCGACGAGCAGCCGGCCGATCGCCACCCCGCCCGCCGACTCCCCGAACACGGTCACCCGGTCCGGGTCCCCGCCGAACGCCGCGATGTTGTCGCGCACCCATTCAAGGGCGGCGATCATGTCGAGCAGGCCCCGGTTGTCGGGCGCCCCGGGCAGGTGCAGGAATCCGTCGACGCCGAGCCGGTAGTTGACGCCGACGAAGACGACGCCGTCGCGGGCGAAGGTGTCGCCGCGGTAGCCGGAGGAGTTCGCGGAGCCGTTGGAGAAGGACCCGCCGTGCAGCCACACCATGACGGGCAGGCGCGCGCCGGATCCCGGCTCGGGGGTCCATACGTTCAGGTTCAGGCAGTCCTCGCCGTCCTGGGACGTCTCAGGGATCAGCGCGTCGAACGGCGGGGCGTACGGGGCCTTGGGCGCGGTCGGGCCGTACCGCTTCGCGTCGCGCTCGCCGGTCCACGGCTCGGCGGGTTCGGGCGCGGCGAAGCGGCGCGGGCCGAACGGGGCGGCGGCGTACGGCACTCCGAGGAAGGCGGCGATGCCGTCCTCGGCGCGGCCTCGGAGGGTTCCCTGCCTGGTGTCTGCAGTGGCGTCGGTCATGTTCCTCTCGTACCCCTCGCCCGCCGCCGCGTAAAGATCCCGCGGAGTCGTGTCAGCCACACCCGGCGCCGAGCGTGCGTTCGCCGTCCTCGCCCGCGGGCGGCACGGGCCCGAAGGGTTCGCCCGCGAGCCACTGGGCGACGGCCCGGCCGATGGGCTGGCCCGTCTCGATCTCGACGAAGCCGAACTGGCCCGACTGGTTGCACTCCAGGAACCACCAGATGCCGTCGGCGTCCTCGGCGAAGTCGAACGCCCCGTACGCCAGTTGGGCCCGGGTCAGATAGGCCCGCACCCCGTCGGCGACCCGCCGCGGCACGGGTATCGGGCGCCAGGGGCCCGCGGCGGCGTCGAAGCGCACGTCGTCGACGGTCGCCTCCTCGCTGTGCCGCCGCGCGTCCTCGGCGTCCGGTGAACCCGCCGCGCGCGCCGCGAACAGCCGGTCGCCCACGCAGGTCAGGCGGATGTCCGCGGCCCTGCGTATCCGGCGCTGCAGCAGCGTCGGCCCGTTCGCGACGTCCTGGTAGTCCTCGCCGGGGCGCACGCGCGTGGTGGGCACGGCGAGGCCGGCGTCGCCCGGGTGCTTGCCCGAGACCGGTTTCACGATCAGGTCGGGGTAGCGCTCGGCGAACTCGCGGGCCGCGCGCGGGAATGTGGTGATCAGCGTGGCGGGCACCGGGAGGCCGCAGGCGCGGGCCAGCCACAACTGCCACGGCTTGTGGCGGGCCTGGGCGGCGGAGTCGGGGTGGTTCATCCAGCGCGCCTCGGTGCACCGCAGCATCCCGTACAGGGACTGCGCGGACTCCTCGGTGAGCCACGACGACGCGGCTTCCGCATGGGCGGCGGGCACGCCGGGGCGGCGCACCCAGATCGAGCGCAGGCCGCCCACGCTGACGACCCGGCCCCCGACCGAGAGATGGCCGTGGAACGCGCCGTGCGCGAACTCGCCCGACACCCCGACGCCGCCGGGCAGTTCGGCGGGGTCGAGCCGCAGGACGGGGATTCCATTGGCGTTCAATTCGACGACGGCCATGTCGGCCGTCACATCCTGTTCACTCGTCAGGATCAGCACGGTCATTTCGGCAGGGCCGTTCAGTCGTCGAAATGGGTTTTCGAACCCGCGGTCGAGGTGGTGGCCGCGAACTCCCGCAACACTGCGTAGTCGCGTGCCGCCACTGCGCCGTCGGCCAATACGTTCAACTGCAGCGTTGCGTCGTACACATACGGCGCCCTGACCTCTGCCTCTCGCGTGGGGCGGGCATAGTTCAGTGCGAACGGTCGCATGAGCTCTCCTAGTTGGGGGTTCGCCAAGTCAAGCGCATGGTGACTCTCCGACGTCACACCTCCAGCGAATTTCCAGGTCTCGTTTTGGTAAGACGCGTCACACCCCTGAGGAGTTCATTCCGCCACGCAGCGTGATGACACAACGTCAGGCAGGTAATGACCGGGCATTGCAGGGGGCTTTGGGGTCACTCCACCTATACGGCGCCTTTACAACCCTTTACATCTCCGGGCGGGGTCGTACGGAGCTCGTACGGCGACAATCCGCCACCCTGCCCGAACACGCCCTGCGCGCGCCGATCATGGGGCAGGGTGACCTTCATGACCCGGCACAAGAAGCGGCACAAGAGACGCTCGGCGCTGGCCCTCGCCACCGCCCTGGGCGCCCTCACCCTCGGCGCGGCCCCGGCGTCCGCCGCGCCCACCTGGACGGAGACCGGCACCGCGCACGTGAACTCGCTGACGGGCAGCCAGGGCCTGGCCTCCCGCGCGGACGGGTCGCTCCTGTACCGCGGTCTCGGCTCGATCCCGCTGTCGCTGCGCGTCGCGGGCTGGACGCACGTGGGCGACCCGGACGTGGCACGTGGCTACACCTTCGACGCGTACCAGGGCGGCGACAGCGCGACGAAGAAGATGTTCGCGGTCACGACCGCGGCCGGGAAGCGCACCACCTACGAACACGCCCTGGACCCGGGCGAACTGCTCAACAACTCGTTCGCGTCCGTGTCGCCCGACGGTCAGTGGCTGGTGTCCGGCGAGTGGGGCACGCGGGAGCGCCTCCAGGTCTTCCCCACGCCGGTCCTCAACGCCTCGGCGCCGCAGCCCGGCGCCAACCTCCCCCAGGCCGGGCAGATCTCCCTCGACAAGCCGGTCACGAACATCCAGGGCTGCGACTTCACCGACGCCACCCACCTCCTGTGCTCGTCCGACGCCGCGACGAAGGAGGTCCTCGACATCACCCTCGACCGCCCGCTGGACGGCCAGCCGGTCACCGGCCGCGTGGCCACCGCCTTCGCGATCCCCCAACGCAGCGTCTGCAAGGGCACCTTCGAGTCCGAGGGCATCGACTACGACGCGGCGCGGGGCACCCTGCGCGTCCAGATGGTGCCGCCGTCCCCGTGCCTCGTGACGACCGCCATGATCTCCTACAAGCGGGGGTGACGCGGGCGCGCATCGACCGATCGGACGACATCGGGGTCCTCCTCCTGACCGCCGCACATAGCCGACGGGCCGACGCCGGGGCGCCCGGCCGGGGCGGAGGATCGGGGCATCGGCACAGCCCCACCCCACGGAGGACCGCGATGCGCACCCCACGACGCCCAAGGACCCGCTTGAGCGGACTGATCGCGGTCGGCGCGCTGGCGTTCGTCACGGCCTGCACCGCCGCGCCGGACGACGCGGCGGACACCGAGCGCCCGCCGAAGGCCTCGGCCGAGCGGTCGTCCGGCGGCGCGTCCGCCCCGGAGGCCTCCGCGGACCTGTTGCGCGCGGCGGGCGAGGGCGACACCGACGCGGTCCGTGCCGCCCTGCGCGCGGGCGCCGACACCGAGGTCCGCGACGACGAGGGCCGCACCCCGCTGCTGCTGGCCGCACTCGACGACCATGTGGCGGCGGCGAAGGCCCTCGTCGCGGCGGGCGCCGACCCGGACGCGCAGGACGAGCAGGACGACAGCGCCTGGCTGGTGACGGGCGTGACCGGCAGCGTGGCCATGGCCCGCGCCCTGATCCCGGCCGAACCGGACTACTCCCTGGTCAACCGCTACGGCGGTACGTCGCTGATCCCCGCGGGCGAGCACGGCCACGCCGCGTACGTCCGCGAGGTGCTGCGCGACACCGACATGGACGTGGACCACGTCAACAACCTCGGCTGGACCGCCCTGTTGGAGGCGATCATCCTCGGCGACGGCGGCCGCGACCACCAGCGCGTCGTCGAGCTGCTGCTCGACGGCGGCGCCGACCCGGAGCTGGCCGACCGCGACGGCGTCACCCCGCTCGACCACGCCGAGCGGCACGGCTACGACGAGATCGCGAAGCTGCTGCGGTCGGCGGGGGCGTGACGCGGGGCGCCCCCGGTGTCAGCCGGCGGGGGCGTGACGCCGGGCTCCCCCGGCGTCAGCCAGCGGGCGTGAAGCGCGGGTAGGTGTCCACCGGCTCGGGGCCGACGACCTTCCCGCCGTGCAGGACCAGGACGCGGCGCGGATGGTCGGCGACGGCCTCCGGGACGGATCCGGCCGCGACCGCCACGAGGTCGGCGCGGCAGCCCGGCGCGATGCCGTAGCCGTCGAGGCCGAGCGCGGCGGCGGCCTGGTCGGTGACGAGGGAGGCGGCGACGCGCAGTTCCTCGTCCGTCATCAGCCCGTCGCGCAGGCCGATGATCGTCGCCCGCTCCAGCATGTCGCCGGTGCCGTAGGGCCACCAGGTGTCGCGGATGTTGTCGGAGCCGGCGAAGACCCGGACACCGTGCCCGCGCAGCCGCATGACGGGCGGCATCGGTCCGGCCGGGCCGTTGGTCATGATGGCGACGCCCGCCGCGGCCAACGCCTCGGCCGTGCGGTCGAGTTCGGCGTCGTCGACGGCGCCGAGGCTGTACGCGTGGCTGACCGTGACCTGGCCGCCGAGGTCGAGGGCCGCCGTGCGCGCGGCGATGTCGCGCAGCTGCCCGGTGCCGGTCGTGCCGCCGTCGTGCAGGTGGATGTCGATGCCCTTGCCGTGCTTCTCGGCGAGGCCGAAGACGATGTCGAGCTGGCCTGCGGCGTCACCGTCGAAGCCGGCGGGGTCCAGGCCGCCGACGAGGTCGGCGCCCTCGGTGAGCGCGGCGTCCAGGAGCTCGGCCACGCCGGGCGCGGTGACGACGCCGCTCTGCGGGAAGGCCACGATCTGCATGCCGAGGCGGTCGCGGAACGCCTCGCGGACGCCGAGCACGGCGTGCAGATTGTCGAGGCCGACGTCGGGGTCGATGTCGACGTGCGAGCGCACGTGTCCCGTGCCGGAGGCGATCATCCGGCGGGCGAGCGCGGTCGCCCGCTCGGCGACCGGGACCGGCTCGGTGCGGCGGGCGGCCCGCTCGGACAGGATCTGGTCGCGCAGCGTGCGGGTGGTGCGGTGCGGCCGCCAGGGCGCGCCGAGCAGCGTCTTGTCGAAGTGGGCGTGGCCGTCGACGAACGCGGGCAGCAGCAGCGCGCCGTGCAGCTCTACGGCGCCGGGTGCGGGGGCGCCGCCGGACACGTGGTCGACGACCTCACGGACCCGTCCGTCGGCGATCCGGACGTCGACGAGGCGCCCGTCGGCGAGCGCGGCTCCGACCAGGTTCGCGGGTTCGGAAAGGGCTGCCGCCTCGCGCATGTGGGTCTCCTTGCGTAGTTCACCTGCGTCGTCCGGCGCGACGCCGGCACCGACCGCAAAATGGTATACCAAATGCCCCGTACCGGCGCTTCGAGGAGACCGTCACAGCGACGCCGGAGCGAGGATCACCGCCCACGCCAGCAGCGGGGCACCGGTGATGACCAGCGCGGTGTACCCGAACATCCGGCGCTGGAAGCGCTGTTTGTCCTCGACCCGGGCCTGGGCGAGGACGATGACGCCGTTGGTGGAGTACGGACTGACGTCGACGACCGTGGAGCAGAAGGCGAGCGCGAGGACGAAGGCGGCGGCACTGAGCCCGCCGCCCGCCTCAAGGAGCGGGAAGGCGACCGGGAGCGCGATGCCGAGGGTGCCGATGGAGGAGCCGAAGGCGGAGACCACGGCGACGACGAGGCAGAGCAGCAGCGCCGCGAGGAGCGGGGAGCCGAGCGCGGCGGCGCCGTCGCCGAGCAGGTCGAGGGTCTTGTTCTGCTCCAGGACCGCCATGTACGTCAGCATGCCGGACACCAGGAGGACGGCGGACCAGCCGATGTCGTCGGCCGCGTCCTTGTGCCCTGTGGGCCGCAGCAGCATCAGGGCCGCGGCGATCACGAGCGCGCACACACCGACGTCGAGGCCGAACGCCGCCGAGCCGACGATCAGGCCGAGCATCCCGGTGAGGGTGAGGACCCGGATCGGCGTGGCCCGGACGGCCGTCGCCGCGGGCGCCGTGGTGCGCACGGCGGTCGCGGTGCCGCCGCTCCCGCCGGGCTCGGGCGGCGCGGCCGGACCGGGCAGCTCCACCCGGTCCTCCTCCGGAGTCCCGGTGCCGCGCAGCAGGTCCCGGCCGAGTACGAGGAACAGCACACCGGCCAGCAGGACGTTCAGCGCGAACGGCACGACGAACAGGAGCAGCGGACTCAGCCCGATGTCGGCCTTGTCCGCCATGTCCGTGGTGAACGCCCCGTACACCGTGATCGGGGAGAACGCACAGCTCAGCGCGCCGTGGCTGAGCATCATGCCCATGAGCAGGGGGCGGATGCGGTAGCGGGCGGCGATGGGCATGGCGATCGGCGCGAGCATGGCGACGGCGAGCACGGAGCCGAGGGCCATCAGCACGCCGGCGAGGAGGAACATCAGCCACACGATGGCCCACCGGCGGCCCCGCACCGCACGCAGCGCGAGGGCGACGACGAGGTCGATGGTGCCGTTCACGCGGGCGACGCCGAACAGCAGGGTGATGCCGACGAGCAGGATGACGGTGTCGCCGGGGAACGCGCCGAAGATGTCGTCGAGGCCGATACCGGAAGCCGCTCCGACGAGGAACGCGGCGACGAACGCGAGGATCCCCATGTTGATCGGGGTGAGGGTGGCGACCGCGAAGAGCGCCACCAGGGCAAGGAGGGAGAGCGCCTGGACCACGGGAACGGCCTTTCCAGGGGCGGAGGTTGACGAAGGGTCTGGCTTTTGGTGCGGGGAGGTTGACGAGAGGTGCGGCTCTTGACGCGCGGGGGGGTGAAGAAGGGTCTGGCTCTTGGTGTGCGGAGGTTGAAGAAGGGTCTGGCTGTTGGTGCGGTTCAGGCCGCGAGCGGTTCGGCGCGGGCCAGGCAGGCCCGGACCAGGGCGATGGCCTCGGCGAGCGCGGCTTCGTCGATGCCGGTGCGGACGCCGCGGGCGTGGAGGTGGGCCACGAGTTCCTCGGTCGCCAGGTTGCCGTGGGCGCCGGGGGCGAAGGGGCAGCCGCCGTAGCCGCCCGCCGCGGAGTCGAAGCGGGTGACTCCTGCGTCGAGGGCGGCGTCCACGGTGTCCAGGGCCTGGCCGTGGGCGTTGTGCAGGTGCAGGCCGAACCCGGTGTCGGGGAAGGCGTCCCGCACCGCGTTGAGTGAGCGCATGACATGTGCGGGTGCGGCGGTGCCGAGTGTGTCGGCGAGCCCCACTTCGGCGACTCCCATGGCCACGAACTCGCCGACCACGTACTGAAGTTGACCGGGCGACACCTCGCCATCGAAGGGACACACGAACGCCGTCGACACACCACCGGTGAAGACGACATCGGGGTGGTCGGCGGTGGCCCGCGCGACCGCGTCGGCGATCCCCGCCAGCGCCTCGGCGGTGTCACGTCCCGCGTTGGCGCGGCTGTGCCCCCGGCCCGCCGATGCCACCACGGTGATGTCCCGCGCCCCCGCCGCGAGCGCGCGGTGGACACCGCGCGCGTTCAGGGCGAGCACACGGTGCCGCACGGGGCCGTCGGACGGCAGGCCCGCGATCATCTCCTCTGCACCCGCCATCTGCGGCACACGGGCCGGGTTCACGACGGAGGCGACCTCCATCGAGCGCAGGCCCGCGGCGGCCAGCGCCTCGGCAACGGCGATCCGGTCGGATACGGGCACGAGCACCGGCTCGTCCTGGAGCCCGTCGCGCAGGACGACATCGGTGAGCAGCACCTCGGGGGACGTGGCCGCCATGTCAGATCACCTTCCGCTCGCGCAGCCCGGCGATCCGTGCCGCGTCGTACCCGAGCAGCGAGCCCAGGACCTCCTCGGTGTGCGCGCCAAGGGCGGGGCCCGCCCACCGTGTCTCCCCCGGCGCTCCGGGCAGTTTGGGTACGACGCCGGGGAAGCGGATCTCCTCCTCTTCGCCGTCGATGTCGACCTTGAGCGGGTTGAGCATGCCGCGCGCCGCGTAGTGCGGGTCGCGGGTGATGTCCTCGGCGTCGTACACGGGCCCGGCCGGAACCCCCGCCTCGCTCAGCTCGTCGACGGCCCGGGCGACGGTGCGCTGAGCGGTCCATTCCCTGATGGCGCCGTTGAGTTCGGGCTCGCGGGCGTCCCGGGCGGAGCCGTCGGCGAGCGCGGGGTCCGCGCCCAGGTCGGGGCGGCCGACGAGGGTCATCAGGCGGGCGAAGACGCCGCTGGCGTTGCCCGCGATCATGACGGTGCCGCCGTCCCGGGTCGGGTAGCTGCCGCTGGGGACGACGCCCGGCAGATTCCCCGCGGTGCGCTCGCGGACCGTGCCGTACGCGTCGTAGTCCGGGATCAGCGACTCCATCGCCATGAACACCGACTCGTACAGCGCGACGTCCGCCACCCGCGGCCCCTCGTGCCGCTGGCCGCGGGCTCGGCCGAGGAGCAGCATCAGGGCGCCGACCGCGCCGTACAGTCCCGCGAGGGTGTCGCCGACGGGGGCGGCGGGGCGGACCGGGTCGCGGTCCGGGTAGCCGGTGACGTGCCGCAGGCCGCCGAACGCCTCGGCCACGCCGCCGAATCCGGCCCGGTCGCGGTACGGGCCGGTCTGCCCGTACCCGGAGATCCGTACGACGACGAGGTCGGGGTTGGCGGTGGTTAGGGTGTCCGGGCCGAGCCCCCAGCGTTCGAGGGTGCCGGGGCGGAAGTTCTCGATGACGACGTCGCAGCGCGCGGCGATGTCGAGGGCGGTGGCCCGGCCCTCGTCGCTGCGCAGATCGAGGGTGAGGGAGCGCTTGTTGCGGGCCATGGTGCGGAACAGCATCGAGGTGTCGCCCCGGCTGCGCCGCCAGCCCCTCAACTCGTCGCCGCTTCCCGGGCGTTCGACCTTGATGACCTCGGCGCCGAAGTCGGCGAAGATCCGGGCGGCGAAGGGGGCCGCGATGAAATTGCCGAGTTCGAGGACCCGGATGCCGGACAGCGGCAGGGAATCGACGCCCGTGGCCGCGCGGTGCGCACTGGTGGTCTCGACCGTCACTCGTGAGTCCTTTCACGGAGCGGTTCTCATATATTGAGTATCGCTGCTCAATCTACGAGAAGCTGGCCCGGTGACCGTAAGGGCGCGGACCGGCGCGGGCAAGGGGCCGCGCAACAAGTCCCTCGGGAACGTACGTGGTTGAGGGCGGCCTCAGCGCGTGGCGAGGGCCCGCTCGATGCGCGTCGCGGCGGCCACGACGCGCGGGCCGTACAGCCTCCCGGGGCCCGCGTCGCCCACGCGCGCGACCGGTGCGGCGAGACACACGGCGGCGACGGCCTCGCCGTGCAGGAGGACGGGCGCGCTCACCGAGCAGAGCCCCGGGGTGCGCCCCGACACGCTCTCGTACCAGTCACCGGCGACGCCGCCTTCGAGGGCTTCCGCCGCCGAACCCCCGTCGGCCAGCGGCAGCCGGGTGCCCGCGGGCAAGGTGGCGCGCAGCTCCGCCCGCGAGTCGAGGGTGAGCAGACAGAGCCGGTCCTCACCACGGCGCACCCACACCTGGGCCGTCTCCCCGGTCTCGCCGCGCAGCTCCTCGAGGACCGGCTCGGCAGCGCCGGACAGCGCGGACACCGCGAACCGCTCCCCGGGGTGCAGGTGCCCCTCGCCGTCGCGCCGCAGCAGCCCGTGCCGGACCATCGCCCCGGTGAGCCGGTGGGCGGTCGGAACCGACAGGCCGAGGTGCCGGGCCAGTTCGCTCGCCCCCATGGGCGCACGCTCGACCGTGTCGAGTATCGCGATCACCCGGTCGAGCACACCGACCCCGGTGACCAGGGTCGCCGCCGCGTCCACCTGCCGTTCCGTCACGGACCGGACCTTAACCGGGCGCGGGTCAGAGGGCCATGCCGTAGACGATGGTGAAGACGGTGCCGAGCGAGCCGATGATGAACACGCCGGTCAGTCCGGCGACGATCAGCCCCTTGCCCTGCTCGGCGCTGAAGGTGTCGCGCAGCGCGGTGGCGCCGATGCGCTGCTTGGCGGCGCCCCAGATGGCGAGGGCGAGGCAGATCAGGATCGCCACCGCCATGACGACCTGCACCATGGTGCGGGCCTCACCCCCCAGGGAACCGAACGGACCCCAGTCGGGGGCGATACCGCCGATGATCGTGGTGATGTCGCCCTTCTCGGCCGCGAACAACATGACGTGTCCTCCCCGCAGTTGATGAAGTCCACCGTAGCGGGCCGCTCACTCCGGCCCGCCCGACCGGGCCCCTGCCCGTCGTGCCGCGCGGGCGTCGCGTCGAGGCCGGGAGGCTCCTCGTCCCTGCTGCGCCGCGCGGCGAGGAGGGCTGCCGCGCTCAGGGCCGACATCCCCAAGGCAGCCAGCCGCGCGCACCCATCTCTCATGATGACCGGGGCCCGAGTACTTCGAATGGGAAATCCGCCCAGGTCAGCGGCAGCTCACGCGGCACCGTCGAGGACCTCCCGCAGTCGATGCGCGAACTCGTCGGGCTTCCCCGGGTATCCGAACTCCCCGTCGCAGAAGCCGCCGTGGTGGCTCGGGAATAGGGCCACCTGCTGCCCGAGCAGTTCGGCGGTCGCGACAGCAGTGCGCCCGGTCAGCAGGCCCACGGATTCCTCGCCCACGGCGATCACGACACGGGTCGGCGCGGCGGCGATCGCGGCGGCGTCCGGCCGGTAGCTGCTGACCGCCCAGGCCCGGTCGGACAGCAACGGGTCGTCACGTGAGCCGTCGTCCTCCGTGGGCAGCCCGAACGCGGCGGGATCAGCCTCCGGCTGTGTGAAGTACGCGTCGGTGAACTCTCCCTCCCACGAGGTCATGCTCACGAACGCGGCCATCCCGGCTCCCCAGCCGCGCTTCTCGTAGGCGTCCCGGACTCCTGCCCGCGCCCGCACGGCCGCGGGGCCGTCCGGGGTGAGGGTGATGAGCGGCGGCTCGTGCGCGACCAGGGTGGTCACGTCCTCGGGATACTTCGCCACGACCGCGAGCGCGGTGATCGCCCCGCCACTACTGGCGAACATCTCGACCGGCCCCGCCGCGAGCGCCTCGACGACGGCGTGTACGTCGCCGGCCTGGACCTCCGGCGCCTGGTCGACCCGCCCGTCCTTGCGAGTGCTTCGACCAAGCCCGCGCGGGTCATAGGTGACAACGGTCCGCTCGGAGAAGCGCGCAGCGAGCGCGGCGAAGCCCGTGGCGTCCATGGGCTGCCCGATCATGAGCAACGGCGGGCGCCCATCCGCGGTCGGCAACGGCCCGCGAACGTCATAGACGAGGTCTGCGTCGGGTGTCGTGAGCGTGTGAGTCTTCATACCTGTGCAGACCGGCCCGGTCCCGCAAACTCATCGGCGCGGCAGGCACAGCCGGTCGGCCACGCCGGGGCGGCCTGGTTGACTGATTGTTTCGACTCCGTCAAACCGCGTGTGAGCTGGGGGTTTCCGAGGTTAGCGTCAGGCTCATGACACAGACGACCACCACAGCGGCCCCACCCGCTCACCCCCTCCGACAGCTCCTCGCCGCCTCCGTCGGCAACGCCGTCGAGTGGTACGACTGGTATGCGTACACCTTCCTGGCGACGTACATCGCCGACCAGGTCTTTCCGAAGAGTGCCGACAACTCGCTCGTTCCGCTGCTCGCCACCTTCGCGGTGTTCGCGGTCGGCTTCTTCATGCGGCCGGTGGGCGGGCTGTTGATGGGGGCGGTCGCCGACCGGCGTGGGCGGCGGACCGCGTTGACGGTGACCATTTTGTTGATGGGTGGCAGCAGTCTGCTGGTCGGGATCACGCCGACGTACGCGTCCGTGGGAGTGCTCGCGCCCGTCGTGCTGGTGCTCGCCCGGCTGCTTCAAGGGCTGTCCGTGGGCGGGGAGTTCGCGGCGTCGACGACGTTTCTCGTGGAGTCGGCGGGGCCGGGGCGGCGCGGTCTTTTCTCGTCGTTCCAGTATGTGTCCACGTCCATCGGGCAGTTGCTCGCGTCCGGTGTCGCCGCGGTGCTCGTGGCGACGCTCGCCGAGGGGCAGATGGACGGCTGGGGGTGGCGGGTGCCGTTCCTCGCGGGGGCGGTGCTCAGCCTCGTCGGGTTCTGGATCCGGCAGGGGGCGCAGGAGACGCGCAGCGAGGGCCATGAACGGCCGGGGCTCTTCGACGCGCTGCGCCAGTACCCGCGGCAGTCGCTGCTGATCTGCGGCATCACGGCCGGCGGCACCCTTGCGTACTACACGTGGACCTCGTACCTGCCGACGTACGCGGAGCTGAACACCGGCATCGACAAGTCGCAGGCGCTGACCGCGGGCACGATCTCGCTGGCGTTCTTCGCGCTGCTGCAGCCGGTCGGCGGGATGCTCTCGGACCGCTTCGGCCGCAAGCCGCTGCTGTTGTTCTTCGGGCTCGGGTTCGCGCTGCTGAGCGTGCCGCTGCTGCACTCGCTGACGGGTTCCTTCGCCTCGCTGCTGTTCGCGCAGTGCGCCGGCATGGTGCTGCTCACCGGCTTCACTTCGATCTCGGCGGCGGTCAACGCGGAGGTGTTCCCGGCGCGGGTACGGGCGGCCGGGATCGGCTTCCCCTACTCGCTGACGGTGGCGCTGTTCGGCGGCACGGCGCCGTACATGGGCACGCTCTTCAAGGACCTCGGACACAGCGGGCTCTTCCCCTGGTACGTGGCCGTGCTGTGCCTCGTGTCGTCGGTGGTGTACCTGCGGCTCCCGGAGAGCGCGCACCGGGAGCTCGACCGCTGAGCGCGGTTCAGCCGCCGGCTCCCTGTCCGGCGGCTGCCGGGCGCTCCCGGTCCTCCGGTACGGGCGCGGGGGCCTCGGCCGCGCGCATCATCACGCAGTCGAACTCGAGCACCCGGCCGGTGTTCTTCTCGCGGGTCACCGGATACATGCCGGTGACCTCGAAGCCGCGCTCCTCGTAGACGGCCAGGGCCTCTTCCATGCGCGGGCTGTCCTCGTAGAGCCGCAGGAGCGCGACCTCCGACTGCAGGCCCACGAAGTCGTCGGCGCGCTTCCCCGCCCCGGCGAAGACCTCCAGGTCGTAGCCCTGCGTGTCCATCTTGAGGTAGGGGCGCGGGTCCGGGATGCCGGCGAGGGCCTGGTCCATGAGGCCGTCGAGGCGGCACACCTGGATTTCCTCCGTGCGGCCCTTCGTGAATCGCTTGTACGCCGCGTTCCCGTAGTCGCTCGGGGAAAGCAGCGAGTTCATGGTGTTCCACTCGACGTGCATGGGCCGCAGTTCGTCCGAACGGCCGAGCCCGCACGGGAAGACATGCCAGTCCGGATCGTCGCCGGAACGCTCCCGCAGCTTCTCCAGGAAGCGCGGAACGGGCTCGAATGATACAATTCGGCCTTTGTATCCGGACTGCCTCAGCCGCTTTCCGTACTGTCCGACGTTCGCGCCCACGTCGAATACGCAGTTCACTCCGTAGTGGTCGAGCATCTCGGCGACGTGGCGGCTGCAGAGATAGTCGGACGCCGCCTTCTGGAAATCCCGCTCCGGCGCCCCCGACTTCCGCTGGTCCACCACGAGATGGACGCCGCCCCCGAGGTCGGTGCTGGTCCACGTGCCATGGCGCCGGTGCACAAGGACCGCCGCCCCGGGGGCCAGGTCGATGATCTGGGCCCCGGTCCGGGAGAGGCCGTTCAGCAGTGTCCGGTACAGAGAAGCCATGGCCGACACCGTCGCAGAGTTGACGCGGAACCCCGGCAGGGCCCGGCCCACGTCACTCAAAACAGTGACCCGGGGTACTCCGTGCGATATTCGTATCGCGATGTGACCATGGAGGTGCGTTCCCTTCGAAGGAAATAAACGCTGCTAGGTTACGAGCCCTCTCCTCGGAACTGGTCCGAGCGCACGGATTGACACACCTACATGACCCCCGTAAAAGTCACGGTTATCATTCCGACCCACAACACCGGCGAAGACCTGATGGTGGGCCTCACCGCACTGCGGAAACAGTCCATGCCCCGCACGGACTTCGAAGTTCTCTACGTCGACGACGGTTCGACCGACGACACCGTCGCGTTCCTGCAGAGGGAATTGGCGGACGAGAAGAACATGCACGTCGTCCCGATGAGCAACTCTGGCTGGCCCGGACGCCCCCGCAACACCGGCGTCGACCGCGCGCGCGGCGAGTACGTGCACTTCGTCGACGACGACGACTGGCTCGCGCCCGAGGCGCTGGAGCGGCTCTACGCGTGCGCCAAGGACACCGACGCGGACATCGTGATCGGGCGCATGGCGGGACACGGTCGCGGCGCCCCGCGGGCCCCGTTCGCCAGGCCGCTGGAGCGGGGTTCCGTGCGCGAGAACCCGGTGCTGCTGGGCAGCATGACCGTCCACAAGCTGTTCCGCCGCCAGTTCCTCCTCGACCACGACCTGCGCTTCGAGGAGGGCCGGGTCCGGCTCGAGGACCATCTGTTCACGCTGCGTGCCTATCTGCTGGCCAAGCAGGTCAGCACCGTGCCCGACTACACGACCTACCACTGGGTGCGGCACCGCAACGGCAAGCACAACATCAGCTACACCCCCATCGAGCCCGCTCCCTACATCGGCTCGGTGCGGCGCATCATCGCGCTGCTGCACGCCCCGGACACCCGGGTGTCGGACGACGAGCTGCGGCACCGGTTCACCGCCAACTGGTACGGCAGCAAGGCGCTGAAGCGGCTGACCGGCAAGGGCTTCCTCGGGCAGGACGAGGAGCGGCGCGCGGCCTGGCGGCAGGAGGTCATCGATCTCGCCGCCGAGCTGCCGAACGCCGTGGACCGCCATCTGCCGGAGCGCCTTCGCGTGCTCTCCCGCCTGTGCCGTTCCGGCGATCACGAGGGCATCCAGGCCTACACCCGGTTCGAGAGCGGGGTCGGGCACCGCCCGCACGTCGAGCGGGCGGACTGGCGCGACGGGGCGCTGCATGTGCGGACGCGCACGTCGCTGGTGCGGACCGATCCGGAGACGGGCGAGAGCAGCCCGCTGCTGTTCCGCCGCACGGTGGACACGGCGCCGTCCGGCAAGAAGCGGGTGCGCTGGACGTGGCAGCCGCCCGCTCCCCTGGACGGTCTGGGCGGGCTCGACCCCGCGCTCGACTTCACGCAGCCACTCAAGAAGGCCAAGGCGCAGGGCCTCGTGCACCACAAGGCAGGCGGCACCCAGCTCGTCGTGACGACCGGGACGTCCACGCTGCGGCCCACACCGCACGAGGCGGACCCCGAGTTGTGGGAGATGCACTGGACGACGGAGTGCACCATCGACCCCACCGGCGTCGACGAGATCTCCGGCCCCCTCGACCCCGGCGTCTGGCACGTGTGTCTGCGCCTGAACGTGGGCGGCTGGCTCAGTTCACCGCGCCTGTCGGGGGTGGAGGTCTCCGTGCCGGGCGCGGAGAAGCCCGCGGCGGCCGAGCGGAAGCGGACCGCGACCGCCCCCAAGCACCCCCTGCACGGTGTCGCGAAGGCGGCGGTGCCGGTGCTGCGCCGGGTGCTCCCCGCCGCCGCATACGTGGCGCTGCGCGACGGGTACCGGCGCCTCACCTCGCTCGGCCGACGGCCGGCTCCGGTCTCGGCTGCGCTGGAGGAACTGCGGCGCGCCAGGCGGGCGCAGGCGCAGGCTCACGCTCAGGCGCTCAGCGTTTCCAGTAGCCGCAGAACATGATGCGGTCCTTCGGCACACCCTGAGCCACCCAGTGCCGGCGCACTCCGGTGGCGAGACCCGACTCCCCGACCGCCCAGCCGTACAACGGGCCGTCGGGGAGCGCCAGTTGACGGGCTCTTTCCAGTGCGGCCGCGCCGGGCACGGACGTGGCCGCCCTGTCGCCCCGGTCGACCCACACGACCTCGACGCCGGGCGGCGCCGTGAGTTTCCGGCGGTCCTCGGGCGTCGGCACTTCCGCGAGGGCCCAGCCCGTGGTGTCGGCGGGCAGTGAGGCGAGGACTCCGGCGAGCGCGGGCAGGCCCGACTCGTCGGCGGCGAGGGCCACGCGGCGGACGCCCTCGGGGAGGTTGAAGCCGGTCCCCTCGTCGAAGAGGACGACGGGGTCGCCGGGCTCGCAGTGGCGCGCCCAGGTCGCGGCGGGTCCGGCCGCACCCTCGTCGCCGTGCCCGTGGAGCACGAAGTCGACGTCCAGTTCCGGCCCTTGGGATCCTTCGGCACGGTGGGCGCTGACCGTGTAGTTGCGCAGGACGGGGCGGCTCTCCTTGGACCCGCCGAGGAGTTTCAGATAGCTGGCCGTGGTCAGCCGGTCCGGGACCCGGCCGAGCGAGGCGTCCGCGTCGGGCCCCGTCGGGAGGAAGAGGCGGAACCACTGGTCGTAGCCCATCGGCCGGAAGTCCGCGATGTCGCCGCCGCCGAGGGTGACCCGGACGAAGTGCGGCGAGATCTGTTCGCCGCGCAGGACGCGCAGGCGCAGGGGGCGTGCCGCATCGGGCTTGACGCGGGTGGCGGTGAGGTTGCCGCGCTGCATGGCGCCTCCGTTCAGCGGTGCGCGCGGGCGGCCGCGACGTCGAGGAGTTCCTGGATGCGGTGGCCCACCTCGTGGGGGCCGACCGCGGGAGCGTGGAAGGCGATGCGGACGTCCTCGTGTTCCAGGGCGGCGCGTTCTAGGCGCAGGACGAGGCCCTTGCGGTCGAGGCGTACGGGCCGGATGTCCGCCACGTCCGACAGGTCCAGGTCCCCGGCCAGCTCGACGAGTTGGACGAGCAGGTCGGCGTGGCCCGTGTCCAGGTGCGAGAGCAGTTCCGCCTCGACCTTGGCCAGCGGGTCGGGCGCCGCCGCCGCGAGTTCCGTCATGTCGAGCACGCGCACCGCGTCGTCCTCGGCGAACGCGGCCCGCGCCGGGCGGAACACCAGGGTGTCGGGGCCCGCGTTCCCGAGGCGTCCGCTGAAGGCGAGGCGGGCGCGCACCCGGTCGCGTACGACGACGGGGGCCACGTCGGTGAACTCCGCGTACGCGGCGAGGCCCGAGTGCGGCGCCGTGCCGAGCGCCTCGGTCAGCCGATCGTCGGCGGGGTCGAGCAGGACCAGCCGGGACGCGGCGTCCACGGCGTAGAGGCCCACGCAGTCGAGCCGCAGCCGGGCCTCGGTCGCGGTGGTCAGGGTCAGGGTCAAGGTGTCGGCCGCGGCGAGGATCGTCCGCGCCCGCTCGGCGGGGGTGAGCTCCTGGTGCGCCACTGGGTTGACCATCTCCACTCCAAACTTAGGTAAGGCTCACCTTACTCATGCGTGGGATGTGGTGTCACCCCCGGGGCCCTCCTCCGTCACTCACCGGTCCCCCGCCTCACGAGAGTGATGCGCCCGAGCCGCACCCCGCCGCCGATCCGAACCCGCAGCTCGCACACCCCCACCGCCTCGAAGGCGGCGTCCACGGTGACGTACGCGTACGGGCCGCCGGTCGCCGCCACCTCGACGCGGCACCCGTCCCCCACCTCCACGACCCCCTCGCCCGCGACGTCGAGCCGGACCGCCGAGACACCGTCGGCGCCGAAGTCGCAGTCACGGTAGAGGAGTTCACCCTCCCCCGTCACCGCGTCCCCGTGTGTCTTCGCGCGGTCGACGATCTCGATGCGGTCGCTCCCCTCGTCGTACGTCGCCGGGTCGATGCCATCGGCGAGGACGGGGCGCGGCACCGGCTTCTCGCCGGCCAGGTGCAGGGTCTCCGTGAGGCGGATGTCCTCACTGGAGGCGCCGACGAGCAGCTGGTAGAGCCCGCCCATGACGCCCCATCGGCCACGCGCGACGTCCCAGTGGCCGAACTCGGCGACCGGGACACGGAAGGTGACCCGCTCCGAAGCCCCGGCCCCGAGGGTGATGCGGCGATATCCGGCGAGCTGTCGGCGCGGGCGCGGCACGGCGGTGTCCACGGCGCGCAGATACAGCTGCGGCACCTCGTCGGCCGTGCGCGCCCCGGTGTTGGTGACGGTGAAGGTGACCTCGACCGTGTCGTCGTCCGGGCGCGCCACGAACAGCGCGTCGTAGGTGAACCGCGCGTAGGACAGGCCGTGTCCGAACGGGTAGAGCGGGGCGCCCTCGAAGTAGAGGTACGTCTGGCGCGAGCCGATGATGTCGTAGTCCAGGAGGTCGGGCAGGTCGGTATCGGCCGCGTACCAGGTCTGCGGGAGCCGTCCCGCCGGGCTCACGTCTCCTGCGAGGACGCGGGCGAGCGCGCGGCCCGCGGCCTGGCCGCCGTGCGCGGTCCACAGCAGGGCGGGCAGTTCGGCATCCGCATCGGGGACGGCGTACGGGTACGAGGAGACCAGGACGAGGGCCGTGCGCGGGTTGGCGGCGCGGGCCGTACGCCACAACTCGACCTGCTGCGGCGGAAGTTCGAGGGTCGTGCGGTCCTCGGTCTCGCGGCCGTTGATGTGCGGGTCGTTGCCGGCGAAGACCAGCACCACGTCCGCTTCGGCGGCGGCCCCTGCGACGACGTCGGTGCCGCGCTCCACGACGTCGATCTCGAAAACCGTGCCCTGGTCGGCAACCTTCAGGCCTTCGGCGGCGACCGACACGTACCGACCCGTTCCGGCGTGCTTGAGGAGGTGTCCGCTCCCGTGCGGTTCGAGCGTGAACGTCTCCTGGACGACCCAGCCGCCGGGCGCCTGGGCGGAGGCCCGGACGAGGCCGTCGTCGGCGACGGAGAGGTAGCGGCCGTCCGGCGCGCGGAGCGTGCGGACGCCGGATCCCCAGTCGGCCAGGGCGAGTTCGGTGCCGTCGGCGGACGGCGAGGCGTACAGCGGGGGCAGGTCGGTGCGGCCCGCGATCAGCGCGGGGTCGAGGGCTATCGCTTCCCGGTCGTCCGCCGTGTCCGCGTGCTCGGGCACGCACACCCACCCCTGTGCGCACCGCAGCCGCACCCGGTCGACCCCCTCCGCGTACGTGACACGCTCCGCACCGAACCGCTCCCGCAGCCCGTCGAGGGGTGTCGAGCGGCGGATGGGGGTGCCGCTGTACCAGTCCGTCTTGCACTCGTCCGCGAGCGGGCCGACGACCGCGATCCGGGTGTCCGCGCCGAGCGGCAGCAGGCCGTCGTTCTTGAGCAGCACGATCGCCTGCTCGGCGGCCTCCTGGGCGAGCGCGCGATGGGCGTCGGTGTCGAACTCCCAAGCCCCGTCGAAGGGTTCGGTGTCCGCGAACTCGCCGAGCCGGGCCCGCACCTCCAGCTGCCTGCGCACGGCCGCGTCGATGTCGGCCTCGGAGATCAGCCCCTGGTCGTAGGCGCGTCGCAGCCGTCCGACGGTGATCGAGGAGTCGGTGCCGTGGTCGGTGAAGCTGTCGACGCCCGCGAGCAGGGCGGCGGCGACGGCCTCCTCATGGGTGTCGAAGCAGTGCTCGGAGTCGACGAGGTTGCTGGGCGCGCCCGCGTCGGAGCAGACGAGCAGCTCCTGGCCGGTCCAGGTGCGCAACTGCTCGCGCAGGTACGGCGATACGTGGTTGGGGCGGCCGTTGACGAGGTTGTAGGCGGGCATGACACCGGCCACGGCGCCCGCCTCGACGGGCCGCCGGAACGCACGGAGGTCGTACTCGTGCAGCACCCGCGGGCGCACGGAGGCGTTGGAGGTGTCGCGGTCCGTCTCGTTGTTGTGGGCGAGCCAGTGCTTGAGGACGGGGGCCGTGCGCCAGTACTCGGGGTGGTCGCCGCGCAGGCCGCGGGTGTACGCCGCGGCGATGGCGGCGGTGAGGTGCGGGTCCTCGGCGTACCCCTCCTCGTTCCTGCCCCACAGCGGGTTGCGCAGCAGGTTCACCACGGGCGACCAGACGTTGAGGCCGACCCGGTCGTCGCGCTCCCGCATGGCGCGCGCCTCGGACGAGACGGCGGCGCCGATCCGGTGCAGCAGCCGGTCGTTCCAGGTGGCGCCGAGGCCGACCGCCTGCGGGAAGACGGTGGCCTCCCCCATCCACGCGACGCCGTGCAGCGCCTCCTGGCCGGTGCGGAACGCGGCGAGGTCGAGGCGCGGGACGCCGGGCGTGAACTGGTGCAGGAGCGCGAGGCGTTCGTCGAGCGTGAGGCGGTCGAGGAGCTCGTCGACGCGCTTGCCGTCGGGGGCGGCGGAGCCGGGGCGGAGCGGAGATCTTTCGGTCACGTGCGCGTCCCTTGGCCGGAGGAGAAGTCGGAGGGGGCGGAGCCTGTTCGAAGCGCTTCGATGCTCGGTACTGCGGTGACCAGGTGTCAAGTACGCAGCGTGAAAAGCGCGTTCAGGAATGTGACGCACGCGTCTTGTGGCCATGGGAGCGCTCCCTTAATGTCACGGCAACATCGAAGCGCTTCGACATCTGCGCGACGCGTAATCCCCCGAAGGGTTGCTCCCATGACGCCGAACTCCCCCTCCACCGGCCCCGGTCGCAGAAGCTTCCTCGCCTCCACCGCGGTCGCCGCCGCTGCCGTGGCCGGCGGCGTGCCCCTGCTCACCGCGTGCGGGGGCGCCGCCGAGACGGGCGAGGGGACGACCTCCGGGAAGTCGGCGAAGAAGCTCCTTCCGACGTACGCGGCCCGCGCCATCGGCACGCCCGACATCGCGTCGAAGAACGGCTCCTGCGTGGGCTTCACCGGCAAGGTGGACCTCGCGAAGCTGGAGACGTCCGTGCCGAAGAAGCTCGGCACCGGGGCCAAGGTGAAGATCATGGCTCCGTTCTGGGGGCCGCCGCCGAAGGCCGACTGCGAGTACTACACCGCGCTCAACGAGGCCTCCGGGGTGCGGGTCGGCTGGCAGAACCAGGACGGCAACACCTACGGCGAGAAGATCGGCGCCGTGCTGGCCTCCAGCTCACTGCCCGACGTGCTGATCGTGCCCGGCTGGGAGCTGTCGGGGAAGATCCCCGCCGCGCTCGTCGCGAAGATGATGGACCTCGGCCCGTATCTGGCCGGCAGCAAGGTGCGCGACTACCCGAACCTCGCGGCGATCCCGGCGGACGCCTGGCGGCGCGGCATCTTCGGCGGCAAGCTGCGCGGCATCCCGTACCCGTACGCGTACATCCCGAACATCGCGCCCTTCTACCGCAAGGACCTCTTCGACAAGAAGGGCTGGGAGCCGCCGAAGTCGGCGCAGGAGTTCTTCGACCTCGCCAAGGAGATGACAGCCAAGAAGGCGGGGGTGTACGGCTGCGACGACATGAAGTGGTCGGCCTTCAACTTCTTCGGCTCGCTCGGCGGCAGCGAGAAGGCGCTCGGCTGGAAGCTGGAGGGAAAGAAGCTCGTCAAGCGCCTGGAGACCGACGAGTACCTGGAAGCGCTGGAGTGGACCCGCAAGCTGTACGCGGCCGGGGTCGTGCACCCCGAGGCCAAGGCGCAGACCGGCGACGGGGCGCTCCGCTTCACCAGCGGCAAGGTCATGATGTACAACGCCGACATCACCGCCTGGTACGGCAAGAGCGCGGAGATGCGCGGCAGCAAGGCGTTCCCCGATTTCGAGATGGCCGCGATGGACATCTTCGGGCACGACGGCGGCGACCCGAAGCTGTTCGCGGGCACCCCGGCCAACGTGTGGGCGTTCGTCCGCAAGAACGCGCCCAAGGAGACCGTGAAGAACGCGCTGGCCGCCGCCAACTACGCGGCCGCGCCGGTGGGCACCAAGGAGCACATGCTCGCCTACTACGGCGAGGAGGGCACCCACTTCACGGTCGAGGACGGCGTCCCGACCAAGACCAAGAAGGGCAACGCGCAGGCCCTCAACACCTGGCAGATGCTGTCGGGCCCGGCCCCCTTCTTCGCCTACCCGGACCTGCCCGAGGTCACGACGGCGATGTGCGAGTGGCAGCAGCGGATGGGCGCGTTCGTCACCAAGTCGCCGTTCTACGGCATGACGATCGTCGAGCCGTCCCGGTACGCCACCCTTGAGGACAAGTTCGAGCAGCTGGAGGACGACTACGTCCGCGGAAACAAGTCACTCGGCGACGTCCAGCAGGCGATCAGCGACTGGAAGTCGCGCGGCGGCGACAAGCTCCGCGACTGGTACAAGAAGCTCCTCGACGAGAACGGCGCCGCCTGATGGCGCTGCAGACCGAGCGCCCGCCCCGCACCGCCCCCGCCGACGGGGCGGACCGGGGCCGCGCGCGCCGCCGCGCCAAGGGCGGGACCCGCCCGGCGGACGGCACCACCTGGCGGACCAGGCTGCGCCGCGACCGGACGCTCGTCCTCATGACCGTGCCGGTCATCGCCCTGCTGCTGGTCTTCAACTACGCGCCGCTGCTCGGCAACGTCGTCGCGTTCCAGGACTACAACCCGTACGTCTCCACCAACGGCGTCACGGCGATCCTGAACTCGCCGATGGTGGGGCTCGAACAGTTCCAGAAGATGGTCGAGGACTCCGACTTCTGGAACGCGCTGCAGAACACCCTCGTCCTCTTCGTCATCCAGCTGCTGCTGTTCTTCCCGGTGCCGATCGCGCTCGCGCTGCTCATCAACAGCGTGCTCAGGCCGCGGGTGCGGGCCCTGTCGCAGGCCATCCTCTATCTGCCGCACTTCTTCTCCTGGGTGCTCGTCGTCACCGTCTTCCAGCAGATGTTCGGCGGCGCCGGGCTCATCGCGCAGCTCCTCCAGGACCACGGCGTCGACGGCTTCGACCTGATGACGGACGCCGGGATCTTCAAGTACCTGCTCACCGCGCAGATGGTCTGGAAGGACGCCGGCTGGGGCATCATCGTCTTCCTCGCGGCCCTCGCCTCCGTCAGCCCCGAGCTGTACGAGGCGGCGGCGATGGACGGCGCGAACCGCTGGCGCCGCATGTGGCACGTCACGCTGCCCGCGCTGCGCCCGGTGATCGCGCTGCTGCTCGTCCTGCGCGTCGGCGACGCGCTCACCGTCGGCTTCGAACAGATCCTGCTGCAGCGCAGGGCGGTGGGCGCGGGCGCCTCCGAAGTGCTCGACACGTATGTGTGGAGCACCGGCATCCAGCACGGCGACTTCAGCTACGCGGCGGCGGTGGGCCTGGTGAAGGGCGTGGTCGGGATCTGTCTGGTCCTGGCGGCCAACAAGTTCGCCCATCTCCTCGGCGAGCAGGGGGTCTACAAGAAGTGAAGGTGGACGAGACATGAGCGTCACCGTCGAACGCCCGCGCCCGAGCGCGCGGTGGCAGGCGCCCGAGCGCCCGGTGTGGGAGGAGCCGCCGACCAGGGCGGGCCTCGGCGCCAAGGGCCTGATCCTCGCCGTGTGCTGCGTCGCCGTACTGGGGCCGCTGTGGGTGGTGGTCGTCACGAGCCTGTCGCCGCGGCACGTCATCGACTCGGCGGGCGGCCTGGTGCTGTGGCCCGAGGCGATCACCTTCGTCAACTACCAGGAGCTGCTCGGCGGCGGCCAGGTCAGCCGGGCCATGCTGGTCTCGCTCGGGGTGACCGGCGTCGGCACGGTCTTCTCGATGGGGGTGTCGGTCCTCGCCGCGTACGGACTGTCCCGGCCGGGCTCGTTCGCGCACCGGGCGCTGCTGATGGCGCTGATGACGACGATGTTCTTCAGCGCGGGGCTCATCCCGACGTATCTGCTGGTGCAGACGCTCGGTCTGACCGACAGCTATCTGGCGCTGATCCTGCCGAGCGCGGTGAGCGTGTTCAACATCCTGGTGCTGCGCGGGTTCTTCATGAACATCTCGCAGGAGCTGACGGACAGCGCCCGCATCGACGGGGCCGGCGACCTGCGGATCCTGTGGACGATCGTGCTGCCGCTGTCCCGCGCGGTCGTCGCCGTCATCTCGCTGTTCTACGCCGTCGCGTACTGGAGCGCCTGGTTCAACGCGATGATCTACATCGACGATCCGGCGAAGCTGCCGCTGCAGAACGTGCTGATGCAGCTCGTGCAGAAGAACTCGGCGCTGCCGACGGGCCTGAGCCAGGCGGTCAACGCGGGTGAACTCTCCGCGCTCGGGCTGCAGATGGCGATGATGGTGCTGGCCCTCGCGCCGGTCGCGGTCGCCTCCCCGTTCGTGCAGCGGCACTTCAAGAAGGGGATGCTCATCGGGGCGGTGAAGGGGTGAGCCGCGGCCGGGACCACGACCGGGGCTTCGTCCGTGACGGGCGGCTGCTGTTCGGCGGCGATTACAACCCTGAGCAGTGGCCCGAGGAGGTGTGGGCCGAGGACGTCCGGCTGATGAAGGCGGCCGGGGTCAACTCGGTCACGGTCGGCGTCTTCGCGTGGGCCAGGCTCGAACCGCGCCCCGGTGCCCGCGAGTTCGGCTGGCTCGACCGGCTCCTCGACCTGCTGCACGCGCACGGCATCGGCGTCGTCCTCGCCACCCCGACCGCGTCCCCGCCGCCCTGGCTGGGCCGCCTGCACCCGGACACGCTGCCGCGCGACGAGGACGGGCACACCGTGTGGTGGGGCTCGCGCCAGCACTTCGCCCACTCCTCCGCCACGTACCGCGGGCACGCTGCCGAGATCACCGAGGACCTGGCCGAGCGCTACGGCCGCCACCCGGCCCTGCGCATGTGGCACATCAACAACGAGTACTGCACCTTCGACCACGGCGAGGAGTCCGCGCGCGCCTTCCGCGACTGGCTGCACACGAAGTACGACACACTCGACGCGCTCAACACGGCCTGGGGTACGGCCTTTTGGGGCCAGCACCTGGAAACGTGGGAGGACGTGATCCCGCCGCGCCGCGCCCAATACCTGCGGGGCCCGGCGCAGCTCCTCGACTTCCGCCGCTTCACGTCCGACGCGCTCCTCGCCTGCTACGTCGCCGAGCGCGACCTCGTGCGCCGCCACACGCCCGACCACATCCCGGTGACGACCAACTTCATGCCCATGTGGACCGGGCAGGACGCGTGGGAGTGGGCGCGGCACGAGGACGTCGTGTCCGTCGACGTGTACCCGGATCCGCGCGACCCGCTGGCCGGGCAGTACAACGCGATGCTCGCCGACATGACACGCGGCCAGGCGGGCGGACGTCCGTGGATGCTGATGGAGCAGGCGGCGGGCGCCGTGAACTTCCGCCCGCTCAACTCCCCCAAGCCGCGCGGCCTGAACCGCCTCCTGTCGCTGCAGTCCGTGGCGCGCGGCGCCGACGCCGTCTGCTACTTCCAGTGGCGCCAGTCCCGGCAGGGCGCGGAGAAGTTCCACTCGGCGATGCTCGGGCACGCGGGCCCGGCGGGCCGGTCGTTCGCGGAGGTCGAGCGGATCGGCGCGGACCTCGCCCGGCTCGGCCCTGCGGTCGCCGGCACGCGCCTGACCGCCGAGGTCGCCGTGCTGCACGACTGGCACTCCTGGTGGGCCGGCAGCCAGGACGGCAGGCCGTCGGCGCACGTCTCGTACGAGGAGGTGGTGCGGGCCTGGCACCGGGCGCTGTGGGAGGCGCACCTCACGGCCGACTTCGCACACCCCGAACACGACCTGTCCGGCTACAAGTTGGTGGTCGTGCCGCAGCTGTATCTGCTGACGGACGCGGCGATCGACAACCTGGTGGCGTACGTGCGCGGCGGCGGGTCGCTGGTGTGCGGGTTCTTCACGGGGATCGCCGACGCGGACGACCGGGTGCGGCCCGGGGGCATGGACGCCCGGCTGCGCGAGCTGTTCGGCATCCGGGTGCTGCACGAATGGTGGCCGCTGGATCCCGCGGAGACCATTGACTGCGGCGATTTCACCGGCACGCTGTGGTCGGAGGAGCTGACCCCGGCGACCGACGCCGAGGTCACGGCCGCCTACCGCGGCGGCGAGCTCGACGGGCTGCCCGCCGCGCTGCGCCGCGGCCGCGCCCGCTACCTGTCCACACTCCCGCGGCCGGAGGACCTGCGCGCACTGCTCGCGGACGCGGCCCTCGAAGCGGGCGTACGGCCTCCACTGCCCGGCCTCCCCGCAGGTGTGGAGGCCGTACGTCGCGGGGAGCTGCTGTTCCTGCTCAACCACGGGCGACAGGAGGTGACGGTCCCGCTCGCGGACGGCGGGCGGGACCTGCTGACCGGGGCGCGGGCCGAGGGGTCGGTGACGCTGGGCCGGTTCGGCGTCGCCGTCCTGGATCCGGCGGCGCGGGGTGTGGGGTCCCGGTGATCCCCGAGCATCCGCACGGCACGTGGGAGACCGCGCCCGCCGGCCGCTGGGAGGACGGCTACCTGTGCGGCAACGGCCGGCACGGCGCGCTGGCCTTCGGCGATCCGCGCGACGACCGGGTCGTCGTCACCCATCACGGCCTGGTCCGCCCGGACGGCGGCCCGCAGCCGGGGCCGCCCGCGCTCGCCCACGAACTCGCCGCCCTCCAGGACCGGTTGCTCGCCGGTGACGTGACGGCGGCCGAGCGGTTCACGGACGGGCGGCCGCTGCGCTCGGTGCGCGCGTTCCACCCGGCGTTCCAGGTCCGCTTCGTGCGGGACGACGGCGTGGGGCACGGCTACCGGCGGGCCGTCGACTTCGCGACGGGGGTGGCCGAGGCGCGGTGCGGGGCCTGGCGTTCCCGGGTGTTCGTGTCGCGGGCGGACGACGTGGTCGTGCAGTACGTGACCGGCGCCGGACTCGTCGGCGAGGTGTCGCTCGACCCGCGGCTCAGCGGCGTCCCGGCCCGCCTCGGCATCGGCCGCGGCGTCGTCCTGGGCCCGCGCGGCGCCCGGCTCACACTGGCCTGCCGCTACCCGGACGACGGCCTCCGCTTCACCGGGGTGACGCTCGCCCTGGTGCGCGGCGGGGTCACCTCCGTGGGCGGAACGGGGCTGCGCGTCGAGGGCACGAGCGGGCTGCTGCTCCTCACGAGGGTGCGCAGGCACACTGGGGAGCTGGACACGGCGTCCGAAGCCGGCACGCTCGCCGACCTGGTCGACGCGGGCGGGTCCACCGACGCGACGTACGACACCCTCCTCGCCCGCCATGAGGCCCTGCACCGCCCCGCCTACGAACGGGTCACCTTCGAGCTCGACGCGCCGCGCCACCAACGCGGCCTGCCGGGCCGCGAGTTGCTGGAACGGCCGCAGAGCCCGGCCCTCCTGGAGCGGCTGTTCGCGGCCGGCCGCTACCACCTGCTCAGCTCCTCGGGCGCCCTGCCGCCCCGACTGACCGGGCTGTGGACCGGCGAGTGGGACACGGCCTGGTCGGGCGCGTTCACCACGGACGCGAACCTGAACCTCCAGACGGCGTCGGCGGTCGCCTGCGACCTGCCCGAGACAGTGAACGCCCAAGGAGCGCTCATCCAGGGGCAGTTGGCGCACTGGCGGGACAACGCGCGGATGATCTTCGGCGCCCGTGGCATCGTCGCCCCCGCGCACACCGATGGCGAGTCGGGGCACGCGTACCACTACCAGCGCGCCTACCCGATGCACCTGTGGACGGCGGGCGCCGACTGGCTGCTCACACCGCTGCTCGAACAGTCCGAGGCCACCGGCGAGCGGCCCGCCTGGCTCGCGGCCGCCGTCACCGAACTCGCCGTCTTCTACGAGGACTTCCTGACCCGGTCCGGGCCCGACGGGCGGATCGCGATCGTGCCCTCCTACTCCCCGGAGAACCGGCCCGCGAACGCGAGCTGGGGCACCGTCGACGCCACCATGGACATCGCGGCGGCCCGGCACGCGCTGCGCACCGCCGCCGCCTGGCACCCGGGCCCCGACGGCGACCGCTGGACAGCCCTGGCCGAGCGGCTCCCCGACTACCGGGTGGGCGAGGACGGGGCGCTGACCGAGTGGGCGTGGCCGGGCCTCGACGACACCTACGACCACCGGCACCTCAGCCACCTGTACCCGGTGTGGCCGCACCACGACATCACCCCGTACGACACCCCGGACCTGGCGAAGGCGGCGCGGCGGGCCCTTGAGCTGCGCGGCACAGAGAACGACTCCGCGCACGGGCACCTGCACCACGCCCTGATCGCGGCCCGACTGCGCGACGCGCCACGGGTGGCGGACTGCCTGCGCCACGTCCTGACCGGCGACTACTTCCACACCTCACTGATGAGCGCGCACTATCCGCGCCGCGACGTCTACAACGCGGACGCCGCGCACACCCTGCCCGCGCTGGTCACGGAGGCGCTCCTGCAGTCCACGCCCGAGCGCCTGGTACTGCTGCCCGCGCTGCCCGGCGAGTGGCGGCGGGGTGCGGTGCGGGGCCTGCGCACGCGGTTCGGGGCGCGGGTTGATCTGCGGTGGGGCGGCGGCCGGTGCACGGCGCGCATCCGGCCGGACCGGGACGCGGACCTGGAACTCAAGACCCCCGCCGACGACACCGGGCGACTGCGCCTGAAGTCCGGCGAGGACCACGAACTGACCGTGCGCACACGGTAGTTCGACCCACACCCCCACCAGGCACCACCGGACATGGAAAGGCACACCATGGCACCCTCCACCAGACGCACCTTCCTCGGTTCCGCCCTCGCGGCCGGGGCACTGCTCGGCCTCGCCTCCGCGCCCGCGCGGGCGGCGGTGTGGTCCTCGTCCGACCAGTGGGGCAACTACACCACCCCGGACGGCTACATCCTCTACAACAACATCTGGGGCTCCGGCGCGGGCCCGCAGTCGATCTGGGCCAACTCCGCCTCGAACTGGGGCGTGTGGGCGAACCACCCGAACACGGGCGGCATCAAGTCCTACCCCAACGCAAAGAGGATCGTGAACCGGCGGCTCGGCTCGCTCACGTCGCTGACCAGCAGCTACAACGTGAGCGTGCCGGCCTCGGGCGCGTACAACACCTCGTACGACATCTGGGACAGCGCGTACGACCACGAGGTCATGCTCTGGATGAACTACAACGGCGCCGTCGGTCCGCTCGGCACCTCGCAGGGCACTCTCACGCTCGGCGGTCACACCTGGAGCGTCTACAACGGCGACAACGGCGCCAACGCGGTCTATTCGTTCCTGCGGACCTCGGACTCCACGTCCGGCACGGTGAACATCCTGCCGATCCTCAAATGGATCAAGGACACCAAGGGCTGGTGGGGCGATGTGACCATCGGTGACGTGCAGTTCGGCTACGAGATCACGTCGTCGTCCGGCGGACTGAACTTCACGACGAACAGCTTCAAGGTGTCCGGCGGCTGACACCGCCGGACCCTCCCCGGCCCGGCCGCTACAGGAGCTCGGCGACCTCAGCCAGCACCCGGGCGGCCGGCGCCGGGTCGACCAGCCACTTCAGGTGCGAACCGTCGAGGGTGCGGACGCGGAAGGGGTTGTCCGGGGTCAGCGCGTCGGCCTCGCGGATCAGCCGGTCCTGGAGCGCGAGCGGCAGGCTCGCGTCGTCCGCGAGGCGCACGTACGTCTTCGGGATGCGGCCCCAGGTGTCGGCCTGCGCGCGGTCGTCCTCTGTGCCGACGTCGAGGTTCTCGTCCGGCTGGAAGGTGTTGAGGAAGGTACGGAACTCGTCGTCGGTGCCGTCGGCGAAGAAGGCCGACCGGAACGCGTCGAGGGCCTTCTCGTCGGCGGTGCGGAAGTTGACGCGCAGCAGCCCGAGTTCGGCTGGGTTGCCCGCCATGGCGAGGCCGAACGCGGTGGGGTCGACCGAGGCCATCTCCGGTTCCGCGTAGTAGTCGCCCACGAGGAGATCGACCGGGCACCAGGACGACACGTAGACGATGTGGTCGATCAGGTCGGGCCGGCGGTTGGCGGCCGCCGTGGCGGTGGCGCCGCCGCGGCTGTGCGAGACGAGGACGACCGGACCGTTCTCCTTGGCCCGCTCCAGGAAGCCGGTCAGGTGCGCGACGTTGTCGTCGAGGGTGACTCCCTTGATGGCGCCGGGTGTTGCGGCGAGGGCCGCCGCGTCCTGCGGGGCCTGGTACGCGGCCGGGTAGGTCGCCGCGAAGCCGTGGCCCGGCAGGTCGACGGCGGCCGAGCGGTGACCGAGCAGCCCGAGTTCCGCCTGGAGCGGCGCGAAGGAGAAGGAGTTGGCGAACGCTCCATGGACGAGGACGTACGTCGGGTGCACGGGCACGCTCACTTTCTGACGCTTCAGGACCGGTTGTGGAGATCCTATGCGGTCGGCGGCGCCTGCGCCGCGCTCTCCCGGACAGTCAACTCGGGCGCGAGCAGCACGACTTCCCCGGCCGAGCCACGGCCCTCGATCTGCGCGACGACCTGCTCCACCGCGCGCCGCCCCATCTCCTGCGCGGGCACGGCGACCGAGGTGAGCGGCACCGACGCGTGCCGGGCGACCTGCTCGGGGCAGACCGCGACGACCGACACGTCCTCGGGGACGGCCCGCCCCGACTGGCGGAGCAGGGCGAGCAGCGGGTCGGTGGCGGCCTCGTTCTGCACGATGAACGCGCTGGTGCCGGGGCGCTCGTCGAAGATCCGTGACAGCGTCGCGGAGACGGAGGCGTAACTGCCCTCGCAGGGGCGGTGCAGGAGCCGCAGGCCGAGTTCGGCGCTGCGCTCGCGCAGGCCCGTGAGCGTGCGCTCGGCGAATCCGGTGCGGCGCTCATAGACGGCGGCGGCCTCGCCGATGACGGCGATCTCGCGGTGCCCGAGGCCCGCGAGGTGCTCGGCGCACAGCGCGCCCGCGGCGGCGAAGTCGAGGTCCACGCAGTGCAGTCCGGTGCTGTCGGCGGGCAGCCCGATGAGGACGGCGGGGCGGCTCGCGGTGCGCAGGAGCGGCAGCCGCTCGTCGTCCAGTTCGACGTCCATGACGATCACGGCGTCGGCGAGCGAGCTGCCCTCGATGCGGCGCACGGCCTGGGCGCCCTCCTCGCCGGTGAGCAGCAGGATGTCGTAGCCGTGGGCGCGGGCGGCGGTGGCGACGGCCGTCGCGATCTCCATGAGCACGGGTACGTACATGTCGGTGCGCAGCGGCACCATCAGGGCGATGATGTTGGACTTGCTGCTGGCGAGGGCGCGGGCCCCGGCGTTGGGGTGGTAGCCGAGCGTGCGCACGCTGGTCTCGACGCGCTCGCGGGTGGCCGCCGAGATGGACCGCTTGCCACTGAGGACGTAGCTGACGGTGCTCGCGGAGACTCCGGCGTGCCTGGCGACCTCTGCGAGCGTGACCATGTCGTTCTCCTGATGCCGGATCCGAGGAGGGGGTGGGCGACCGCCCAGTGCGCCGGCTTCGGCGGGTGCCGCCCCCGTCGTTCGGCATGTCGACCCTATGATTTGCGCAGGGTGCCTGTCCAGAAGTTCGTCGAAGCGCTTCGACGCCCGGCCCGGCACCAGCCGGGCCACCAGGGAGGACACGTATGACCGACGCCACCCCGACCGCGCCGATAGCCACCACAGCGGGCCGGGTCCGCGGGCTCACGCAAGGCGCGCTCAGCGTCTTCCGCGGCATCCCCTACGCCCAACCCCCGGTCGGCCCCCTGCACTTGGCGGCCCCGGAGCCCGCTCTGCCGTGGGACGGGGTGCGCGACGCGTTCGCCTTCGGGCCGCCGCCCCCGCAGTCCCTCGTGGGCGGGCTCGTGGGCCGCGTCGTCCCCGAGGGCGAGGACTGGCTGACGGTCAACGTGTGGTCCCCCGACCTCGGCGGTGCGGGCCTGCCCGTGCTGGTCTACATCTACGGCGGGGCGTACGTCACCGGCTCCACGGACGGACCGCACTACGACGGCTCCGCACTCGCCGCCCGCGGCCAGGTCGTCGTGACCCTCAACTACCGGGTGGGCGCCGAGGGGTTCGGCGTCTTCGACGGCGCGCCCGCCAACCGGGGGCTGCTCGACCAGGCCGCGGCGCTGCGCTGGGTGCGGGAGAACATCGCGGCGTTCGGCGGCGATCCGGACCGGGTCACCGTGTTCGGGGAGTCGGCGGGCGCGGGCTCGGTGGCGGCGCTGCTCGCGATGCCGTCGGCGGCGGGCCTGTTCCGGCGGGCGGTGGCGCAGAGCGTGCCGGGCACGTACTTCTCGCCCGAGCTCGCGCGGGACATCGGCGCGCGGATCGCGGAGCGGCTCGGGGCGCCGGGCGCGGGGGCCGCGGAGCTCGCCGCGTGCGCGCCGAAGGCGCTGCGGGACGCCACCGACGACCTGATCCGCGCGCTGCCCTCGTACGCGGACCGGTGGGGCCGCGTCGCCCACACCGCCACCCCGTTCTCGCCCGTGGTCGACGGCGAGGTGCTGCCCGCCACCCCGTGGGAGGCGCTCGCGGGCGGCGCGGCGCGCGACGTCGAACTCCTCGCCGGGCACAACAAGGACGAGTACCGGCTGTTCACCATCATGGCGGGCCGGTACGGGAAGACGACGGAGGAGGAGGCGGCCGAGGCGCTGCTGCGGTTCGGGCCGGGCCCTGACGCCGGGGACCGCTACCGGGCCGCCTACCCGAGCGCGGGCCCGTCCGGCCTCCATGAACTCGTGCAGTCCGACTGGCTGTTCCGGATCCCGTCGCTGCGCCTCGCCGAGGCCCACGCGGCGGGCGGCGGGACCGCGTACGCGTACGAGCTGTGCTGGCAGGCGCCCGGCGCGGGCGGCTCGATGGGCGCCGCCCACGCCCTGGACGTGCCGCTGGTCTTCGGGACGCTCGACTCGGACTTCGCCGGGCTCTTCCTCGGCGCCGAGGCGCCGCCCGCGGCCGTGGCGCTGTCCGAGGAGATGGGGGCGGCCTGGACCTCGTTCGCGGCGGGCGAGGGCCCCGGGTGGGCGCCGTTCACCGCCGAGGAACGGACGACGCGGGTCCTCGACGCGCCCTCGCGGACGGTGCCGTACCCGGAGGAGGCCTCGCGGCTCCTGTGGGAGGGCGTGGACTTCGCGCCGCTGGGCCTCGGGCCGGATCCGGCCGCGGCGTAGGCCCCGGCCACGACGTAGGAGCAGCGCGCGGCGCAGGAGCGGGCCCGACGCGCCGACGCGCGAGCGTTTCGGGCGGGCCTCGCGCGCCTACCGTCTCGGACATGGACACACGCCCTCATGTCTCGCTCGTCCTGCTCGCCGCCGCCTCGGGGTCCGTGGACGCGCTCGCGTTCACGGCCCTGGGCGAGACGTTCGCCGGCGTCATGACCGGCAACCTCGTGCTGCTCGGCATCTCGGCGGGGCAGGGCTCCGCACACCAGGTGGCCGGTCCGCTGTACGCGCTCGGCGGGTACGCGGTCGGCGCCGCGGCGACCGCGTTCGCGTGCCGGGGCGTGCGCGGGGACCGCACCCAGGAGTGGCCGGGCCGCGTCGTGGCCTGCCTCGCCGCCCAGTGCGCGCTGCTCGGCCTGCTCGCGGTGGCGGGCGGGCTGCTCGGCGGGGACCCGGCCGGGGTGTGGCGGACCGTGCTGCTCGTCATGGCCGCGCTGGCGATGGGCGGGCAGTCCGCGGCGATGGTCGCGGCTGGGGCCGGCGCCGCGCCCACCACCTATTTCACCGGGACGCTGACGACGTTGGTGACCGGGGTGGTCGACGGGTCCGGGCGGCACCGGGAGCAACTGTGGGTAACCGGCCGGTTGTTGGCCGTGGTCGGCGGCGCGGCCTGCGCCGTTGCGCTCAGGGAGGCCGCCGCGCCGTGGGGATTCGTGCCGCCGGTCGTCCTGACCGCCGCCGCGGTCGCGTGCCAGAAACCTGCACACCGAATGCGCAGGGCAGTCACGGTACTTCGCAAGAAAAGATTGCCTCGTACAAGCACCGCGCGCCATTAATGCGCGAGTGTCCCCTTTGCTGCCCGGCGACACAGGGTGTTCACAAACCTCTCCGTGAAGAATGTGAAGGAGCTGCCACCCGGCTGTGAACACCCCGGCACATGACGGCAATTGACCTCGCGGATCCCCTATGAATGGACGCGGTCCGATTAGCTGTGCGACGCGTCAACATGCTTTGATCCTCCGCATCGCATGACGGCCGCAAGGGATTCGCAGCCACCGATTTCCAGCGCGCCCCGCGAATTTCGAAATACCCGGACATACCCAAGAAGGGCGGCTCATTATGAGCAACCACATTGAGACCGTTGAGATCTCGGACGCCGACCTCGACAACGTCTCCGGCGGCCTCGTCGGCGGCCTCGTCGGCCAGGTTCAGGGCACCGTTGACGGCATCGCCCCGGTTTCGGGCACCGTCTCCTCCGTGACCAACACGGTCGAGGGCCTCACCGGCCTGAACACCGGCGCCGTGACCGGCCTCGTCGGCGGCGTGACGGCCGGCCTCTGAGTCGGATTCGATCCCTCGGGATCGCCGCGCCACCTCCTGACGGGTGGCGCACCCCAAGCCTCGGGACCCCGTGTCCCGGGGCTTTCGGGGCGTCCGGGGTCCTAGGTCCGGGAATTCCCCGGTCCGGCCCGGCATGGAAGCTAGGTAAGGGAAAGACTCCGTGCAGTTCCGCCAACAGGCCCTGTCCAAACTGCAGTCGCCGGAGGAGCTCGATCTGCCGGTGCGCCTCGCGCGGCCGCAGGGACTGCTCGTACTCGCCGTCACCGTCGTCGTGATGGTCGCCGCCTGCGTCTGGGCCGTCACCGGTTCGGTGACGTCGACGCTCAAGGCGAACGGCATCCTCACGTACGCGCAGGGCAGCTACGTCCTGCAGACCCCCGTCACGGGGCAGGTCACCGGCCTGTACGTGAAGGAGGGCCAGCGGGTGCGGGCGGGCGCGCCGCTCCTCAAGGTGCAGACCGCGCAGGGCAACCGTGCCGTGCGGGCCATCGACGCGGGCCGGGTCACGGCGCTCGTCGCGCGGATCGGCTCGGTCGTCACGACCGGCTCCGACGTCGCGACGGTGGAGAAGACCGGCTCGGCGCGCGATCCGCTGCTCGCGATGCTGTACGTGCCCGCCACCAGCGCGGGCAACGTGGACGCGGGCTCCGACGTCGACCTGAACGTGCCGCAGGCGCAGCAGTACGGCGTGCTGCGCGGGAAGGTCAAGGCCGTCGGCCGCGCCGCCGAGACGAAGCGGCAGGTCACCGACTTCATCGGGGACAGCTCGCTGGCGGGCGAGTTCACGAAGGGCGGGGCCCGGGTCCCGGTCCTCGTTCAGCTCAAGAAGGCGGACACCAAGTCCGGGTACGCGTGGTCGTCCGACGGCGGGCCGCCCTATCCGCTCGCCTCCATGACCCTCGCCTCCGGCTCCGTGCACCTCGCCGATCAGCGTCCGATGGATTGGCTGAAGCCGTGACCACGACCTCACTCCCGCCCGCGGGCCACCGCCCGGACCGCCGCCGCGCACGGCCGACTCCCCCGCCGGCCAAGCGCCGCCGCAAGGTGCGCACGCCCACGGTGCTCCAGATGGAGGCCGTCGAGTGCGGCGCCGCGGCGCTCGCGATGATCCTGGCGCACCACGGCCGGCACGTCCCGCTGGAGGAGCTGCGCATCGCGTGCGGCGTCTCGCGGGACGGCTCGCGCGCCTCGAACCTGCTCAAGGCGGCCCGCAGTTACGGCATGACCGCCAAGGGCATGCAGATGGAGCCCGCCGCGCTCGCCGAGGTGCAGGGCCCGGCGATCCTGTTCTGGGAGTTCAACCACTACGTCGTCTACGACGGCATGGGGCGCCGCTTCGGGCGCCGCGGCGTGCACATCAACGACCCCGACAAGGGCCGCCGCTTCGTGCCGATGGAGGACTTCGACACGAGCTTCACGGGCGTCGTCCTCGTCCTGGAGCCGAGTGACGACTTCCGTACGGGCGGGCGCAAGCCGGGCATCATGACGGCGCTGCCCGCACGGCTGCGCGGCACCACCGGCACGATGCTCGTCGCGCTGCTCGCGAGCCTGCTGCTCGTCGGCGTGGGCGCCGCGGTGCCCGCGCTCAGCAAGACGTACATCGACCTGTTCCTCATCGGCGACCAGACCTCGCTGCTCGGCGCGCTGTTCGCGTCGATGGGCGCGATGGTGGCGCTGACCGCCGTACTGACCTGGCTGCAACAGGCGAACCTGCTGCGCGGCCGCATCATCTCCTCGACGCTGAGCAGCGCCCGCTTCTTCGGGCATCTGCTGCGCCTGCCCGTCACGTTCTTCTCGCAGCGCAGCCCCGCCGACCTGGTGCAGCGCCTCCAGTCGAACGACGCGGTCGCCGAGACCCTGGCCCGCGACCTGACGGCGGCGGGCGTCGACGGGATCGTGGTGCTGCTGTACGCGGCGCTGCTGTACACGTACGACCCGCAGCTCACCGGGATCGGCGTGGGCATCGCGCTGCTCAACGTCGTGGCGATGCGGGTGGTCGTGAAGCTGCGCGCGACGGGCACACAGAAGCTCCGCGCGGACACGGCGCGGCTGACCAACACCTCGTACACGGGCCTTCAGCTCATCGAGACGATGAAGGCGACCGGCGGCGAGAACGGCTACTTCCGGCGGTGGGCCGGCCAGCACGCGACGACCCTGGAGGAGCAGCAGAAGCTCGGGGTACCGAGCGCGTGGCTCGGCATCGTCGCGCCGACCCTCGCGACCCTCAACAGCGCGCTGATCCTGTGGATCGGCGGCATGCGGGCGGTCGAAGGGCATTTGTCGGTGGGTCTCCTTGTCGCCTTCCAGGCGCTCGTCACCCGCTTCACCGCGCCGCTCACCCGCCTGAACGGTGTCGCGGGCCGCATCCAGGACTTCGCCGCCGACGTGGCGCGTCTGAAGGACGTGGAGAACTTCCCCGTCGACCAGCTGTACGCGCGCCCCGAGCAGGTGCAGAGCACCCGCAGACTGCGCGGCCACATCGAGCTGGACGGCATCACGTTCGGCTACAGCCCGCTCGACAAGCCGCTGCTTTCGGGCTTCTCGCTGACGGTGGGACCCGGCCAGCAGGTGGCACTCGTCGGCGGCTCCGGCAGTGGCAAGTCCACGGTCTCCCGGCTGATCTCCGGCCTGTACGCGCCGTGGGAGGGCGTCATCCGGATCGACGACCGGCGCCTGGACGACATCCCGCGCGGCGCGCTCGCCGCCTCCGTCTCCTTCGTCGACCAGGACGTGTTCCTCTTCGAGGGAACGGTCCGCGACAACGTCGCGCTGTGGGACCCGTCGATCTCCGACGAGGCCGTGGAGGAGGCGCTGCGCGACGCGTGCCTGTACGACGTGGTGGCGCGCCGCCCCGGCGGTGTGCGCGGCCGGGTCGAGCAGGACGGCCGGAACTTCTCCGGCGGCCAGCGCCAGCGCCTGGAGATCGCGCGGGCCCTGGTACGGCGCCCGTCCATCCTCGTCCTCGACGAGGTGACCAGCGCCCTCGACGCCGAGACCGAGCAGACGGTCATGGACAACATCCGGCGGCGCGGCTGCGCCTGCGTCGTCATCGCGCACCGCCTCAGCACGGTGCGCGACAGCGACGAGATCGTGGTCCTCGACCACGGCCAGGTCGTCGAGCGCGGCCGCCACGAGCACCTGGTGCGGGCCGGCGGGCCGTACGCCGAGCTGGTCAAGGAGCACTGAGCACTGACATGACCGACCTGCAAGCGGAGTTCACCTCCTCCGACCAAGTCGTCGCGGCCTTCGGCGGCCTCGGCGCCCCCGTCGACTGCACCGATCTGCGCAGCCTGCCGCTCGAGGGCCCGCACGTGCTGTGGCTCGTCGCGGGCGGCGCGCTCGACCTGTTCGCGGTCGACGTCCAGAGCCAGGGCCACTGGCACTTCCTGGGACGTCTGGAGCCGGGCACGCTGCTGCTCGGCCCGGTCGAGGGCACCCAGCACACGCTCCTCGGCCGGCCACTCAGCGGCTGCCAGGTGCGCCGCATCCCGCTGCGCGAGCTGCCGTACGCGCCGCCGGCCTCCTATGACGCGGCCGGCTCGTACGGCTGGAGCCTGCTGGAGGAGGCCTTCGCGCTCGGCGTCGGGCGCGGGCAGAAGATCCTCTTCGAGGCGCCGCTCGACGGGCGCACCGTCGAGACGCAGGAGGACTCGCTCGTCGGCGACGACGACGTGCTGTGGCCCCAACTGGCGCCCGGCAGCGTGCAGTACGGCTCCGCCTACGCGGCGGACGCGGCGGCCGATCTGCTGGTCGACACCGGCCTGTGGCAGCGCATGGTCAACCAGCAGTGGCGGCTGCTCTCCACGCTCGACCGCTGGATCGAGCGCCTGGAGAGCGCCCACGAGGACCGTGCCGCGGCCGGTATCCGCGCGGGCGAGGCCGTCCGCGAGCAGGCCGACCGCACGCTGCTCGCCTCCATGGGCACCAAGCGCGGCCGCCGGAACTCCTCCGACGCGGGCGCCGACGCCACGTACGCCGCCTGCAAGGTCGTCGCGGACGCGTCCGGCATCCGGCTCGTCGACCCCGACCACGTGGGCGCGGTCAGCGACCGCCTCGACCCGGTCGAGCAGCTCGCCACGGCCTCCCGCCTCCGCACCCGCCCGGTACGCCTCGCCGGTGACTGGTGGCGCCGCGACGCGGGCCCGCTCGTCGGCTACCGGGCCTCGTCCGGCGCCCCGGTCGCCCTGCTCTACCGGCGGGGCGGCTACGAGACCGTGAACCCGGCGGGCGACCGGCGCGTCCGCGTCGACGAGGACAACGCGGAGGACTTCGAAGAGCGGGCGATCATGCTGTACCGCCCGCTGCCCGACGGCGATCTGACCCCGGCGCGCCTGATGCGCTTCAGCATGCAGGCGATGACGAAGGACATCCGCAGGCTGCTGCTCGCGGGCCTGGTCACGGTGGGGCTCGGCGCGCTCGTCCCGGTCGCGACCGGGCAGGTCCTCGGCACCTTCGTCCCCAACGCGCAGACGGACCTCATCACGCAGGTGTCGCTTGCGGTGGTGGTCGCCAGCGTCGTGAGCGCGGCGTTCATGCTGCTCCAGAACCTCACGGTGCTGCGCATCGAGGGCAGAGTGGAGAGCGTCCTCCAGCCCGCCGTCTGGGACCGGCTGCTGCGGCTGCCGACGCGCTTCTTCGCCTCCCGCTCGACGGGCGAGCTGGCGAGCGCCGCGATGGGCATCAGCTCCATCCGACGGCTGCTCTCGGGCGTCGGCCCGATCGTCGTCCAGTCGACGACGGTCGGCGCGATGAACCTCGTCATGCTCCTCCTCTACAGCGTCCCGCTGGCCCTGGCGGCGCTCGGCATGCTGCTCCTGGTCGCGGCCGTCTTCCTCACCCTCGGCCTGCTCGAACTGCGCTGGCAGCGCCGCCTGGTGAAGCTCGGCAACAAGCTCAACAACCAGGCGTTCCAGACGCTGCGCGGGCTGCCGAAGCTGCGGGTCGCGGGCGCGGAGAGCTTCGCGTACGCGGCGTGGGCGAAGGAGTTCGCGCGCACCCGCGAGCTGCAGCGCCGGGCCGGCCGCATCAAGAACGCGACGACGGTCCTCAACTCGGTCTACCTCCCGCTGTGCTCACTCGTGATGTTCATGCTGCTCGCGGGCCCGGCCCGGGGCAGCATGTCGGCGGCGTCGTTCCTCACCTTCAACACGTCGGTGACGATGCTCCTGACGTCGGTGACGCAGCTGACCGGCGCGCTGATCTCGGCGGCCGCGGTGCTGCCGATGTTCGAGCAGATCAAGCCGGTGCTCGACGAGAAGCCCGAGGTCCGCGAGGCGGCGACGCAGCCCGGCGAGCTGACCGGAGCCCTGGAGGCCCGGGGCGTCTCCTTCCGCTACACCGACGACGGCCCGCTGGTCCTCGACGACGTGAACGTGTCGATCAAGCCCGGTGAGTTCGTGGCGGTGGTCGGCGAGAGCGGCTGCGGCAAGTCCACGCTCCTGCGCCTGCTGATCGGCTTCGACGCCCCGGCCTCCGGCAGCGTCCTGTACGACGGCCAGGACCTCTCGGCGCTCGACCAGGCGGCCGTGCGGCGCCAGTGCGGCGTCGTCCTGCAGAACGCCCAGCCGCTGAGCGGGTCGATCCTCGACTGCATCTGCGGCGCCGAGTCGTTCACGCAGGAGGAGGCGATGGCGGCGGCCGAGATGGCGGGCCTCGCGGAGGACATCAAGCGGATGCCGATGGGCCTGCACACGATGATCTCGGGCGGCGGGGCGGTCTCCGGTGGGCAGCGTCAGCGGCTGATGATCGCGCAGGCGCTGATCCGCCGGCCGCGGATCCTCTTCTTCGACGAGGCGACGAGCGCGCTCGACAATGAGACGCAGCGCATCGTGATCGACAGCACGAAGGCCCTCCGGGCGTCGCGGGTCGTGATCGCCCACCGGTTGTCCACGGTGATGGACGCGGACCGGGTCGTCGTGATGTCGGCGGGGCGGGTCGTTCAGCAGGGGTCGCCTGCTGAGCTGTTGGCGGACACCGGGGGGCGGTTGCACGAGTTGGTGCGGCGGCAAATGGCGTGAGGTCGCGGGGCGCTGCCCCGGGCCCCGCTGCTCAATCGCCGCAGGGGCTCAATTGGGCAGATGGCTTGAGGTCGCGGGGCGCTGCCCCGGGCCCCGCGCCTCAAGCGCCGGCGGGGCTGGAACTGCCCGCGCCGAACAGCACCCGCATCGCCACCTCCCGGTAGTGGCGTACGTGGTGCAGGGCGCGGTCGGCCGCGAGGTCCGCGTCGTGGGCCGCGATGGCCTCGTACAGGGCCTGGTGTTCCTCCCACACCGCGTGCGGGTCGTCGACCTGCTGGAAGAGCCAGCGCATCCGGCCCTCCAGGGGTTGCAGCGTGTTGGCCAGCAGAGCGTTGCCCGCGATCTCGACGATGTGGTGGTGGAAGTCGGTGTTGGCGCGCGAGATGCGGGCCGGCTTCCCGGTGCGGGTCGCCTTCTCCGCGCTGGTCAACAGCCGTCCCAGCGCGGCGATCTGAGGCTTCTGGGCGCGTTCCGTCGCGCGCCGCACGGCGAGCACCTCCAGGGCCTCGCGCAGGTCGAAGAGGTCCAGCACGTCCTGGAACGCGAGCTGCTTGACGACGATCTTGCGGGCCGATGCCGCCTCCAGGAAGCCCTCGCTGAGCAGCACCCTGATGGCCTCGCGCACCGGAATCCGGGACACCCCGAACTCCTCGGCGACCTCGCGCTCCAACAGCCGGTCCCCCGGCCGCAGTTGCCCGGAGATGATCCGGTCCCTGATGCCCTCGCAGACCTGGTCGCGCAGCCAACCCGCCTCGCCGGGCCCCGCCTGAACCATGTTTCCTCCCCGTCAATTGCTCCTTACGGTATACCAACGCCTTGACGCGGCGCGCCCTCGTCCGCATCCTTTGGTATGCCATAGCGGCGAACGCACACGTCACACGCTTCTCCAGATGTCCGCAGGGCCGCCCCCACGGCCTTGCGAAGCATGCCCTGCACGTCCCCGCATGCCCCGCACCGCATGCCTTCCGTAGCTCGTCCCCCGGCTCAGCAAAGGGGTTGACATGTCGTCAGCCGATCTGACCCGCGCCACCGAAGCGGCCCAGCCGCACGGAAGAACCACCAAGTCACCGCCCACCCGCACCCGTTGGAAGGTGTTCCTGCTCCTCCTCGGCATCGTCACGCTGAACTACATCGACCGCGGCTCGGTGTCCGTGGCGCTGCCGCTCATCACCCAGGACCTTCACCTGTCGAAGGAAGTCACCGGCTTCGTCCTCAGCGCCTTCTTCTGGACGTACGCGCTGATGCAGATCCCCGGCGGCTGGCTCATCGACCGGTTCGGGCCGCGCCGGATGGCCGGCGGCGCCTGCGTCGGCTGGGGCGTCGCGACCGGCGTCACGGCGGCCGCCACCGGCGTCGGCTCGCTGCTCGCGGCCCGGCTCGCGCTCGGCGCGGTCGAGGCCCCGGTGATGCCGGCCGGCGGGAAGCTCAACGCGCACTGGCTGCCCGCGAAGGAACGCGGACGCGGCGCGGTGCTGATGGACGGCGGCGCCCCGCTAGGCTCCGCGCTCGGCGGCATCGCCATCTCCGGCCTGATCGCCTGGACGGGCAGCTGGCGGATCGCCTTCGTCGTCGCGGGCGCGGTGACCGTGGCGGTCGGCCTCCTGGCCCTGCGGTATCTGCGCGACACCCCGCGCGAGCACGCGGGCGTGAACGAGGCCGAGGCCGCGTACATCGAGCGGGAGCACGCGGCGGAGGACGCCGCGGCGCCCGGCGAGGACCGGCCCGCGAAGCTGCGCGACTACGTGAGGTACCGCTCGTTCTGGGGCATGTGTCTGGGCTGGATGGGCTTCAACGGCGTCTTCTACGGACTGCTCACCTGGGGCCCGCTGTATCTGTCCGAGACGAAGGGCTTCGACATCAAGTCCATCGGGTGGTCCACGCTCGTCATCTTCGGCGCCGGGTTCGTCGGCGAACTGATCGGCGGCTGGCTCGCCGACCACTGGCGCTCGCGCGGCACCGCCGCCAACACCGTCCTGCGCACCCTGATGGGGATCGCGGGCATGGCCGTGACGGCGGGCCTGCTCGGTGTCGTCCTGGTCCCCGACGCGATGACGGCCGTCGCGCTGCTCTCCGTCGTGCTCTTCTTCCTGCGCTGGGCGGGCCTGTACTGGGCGCTCCCCTCCACGCTCGGCGGACGCGCCAACGCGGGCGTGGTCGGCGCCGCCATGAACCTGTCCGGCAACATCGCCGGGATCGTCACGCCCATCGCCGTCGGCTTCATCGTCGGCGGCACCGGCTCCTACACCTGGGCGCTGCTGTACTTCGTCGGCGCGGCACTGCTGTTCACCGCCGCGTCCCTGGTCATCGACTACTCGAGGAGGCTCGCCGTCCGATGAACGACCCGTCGCACGAGAACCGTCCGCTGCGCATCGGCATGCTCACCCCGTCCTCCAACACCTGCCTCGAACCCGTCACGTACGGGCTGCTCCAGGGGGCCGAACCTGGGCTCGCCACCGCGCACTTCGCCCGCGTGCCGGTCACCCGGATCGCGCTCGACACCGGCAGCGACGCCCAGTTCGCCCCCGAGCCGATGCTGGCCGCGGCCCGGCAGCTCGCCGACGCCAAGGTCGACGTCCTGGTGTGGAACGGGACTTCGGGGTCCTGGCTCGGCATCGAGCGGGACCGGGCGCTCGCCGCCGCCCTCACCGCGGAGACCGGCATCCCGGCCACCACGTCTACGCTCGCGCTGCTCGACGCCTGCGCCGCCTACGGGGTGACCCGGCTCGGCCTCGCCCTGCCCTACACCCGCGACGTCGCCGACGCCATCGTGGCGACGTACGCGAAGGAGGGTCTGGAGTGCGTGCTCGCGGAGCCCTTCGGGGAGCACGACAACGAGGCCTTCGCCCGGATCGCGCCCGCCGACGTGGCCCGCCAGATCGAGGCGGCGGCCACCGACGGGGCGCAGGCCGTCGCCGTGGTGTGCACGAACGTGTACGGCGCCTTCGAGGCCGAGCGTCTCGAACACGCCCTGAAACTACCGGTGTTCGACTCGGTGAGCGCGACGCTGTGGCGGGCGCTCGACCTGGCCGGGGCCCGCCCGTCGTGGTCCGGGCACGGGCAGCTGCTGCGCGACGGCAGCCTGCGCGCGGACGTCCAGCGCACCCTGGAGCGGCTCCTGAAGGACACCGGCGCCGACCGCACGACGTTCCGCGTCGACCTGCCCGCGCACGAGCTGCACGTCGACCTCACGGCCGGCGAGGCGCTGGCCCCCGGCGTCCGTTCGATCCGGCGGGACGCCTCCCTCGACCAGCGCCGCCTGAACACCGTCGAGTGGCTGGAGGCCGAGCGCCGCGCGCTGGTGCAGCCGCACTTCCGCGAGGACCCGCAGCCGCCCGAGGCGCTGAAGGACGTGTACGGCGTGCGCGCCCAGATGCTCTCCCCCGTCCAGACCGGTGCCGCGCTGACCGGCTGGATCTCCGTCCACAGCACCCGCGAGCGCGACTGGACGGAGGCCGACCGCGAGGCGCTCGCGGCGGCCACCGCCGAGCTCACCGCCCGAATCCCCCGCTAGCAAGGAGCAGTTCGCCCATGCCCAAGGACATCCAGATCGCCCTCGGGGTCGACGTCGACGCGGTCGCCGGCTGGCTCGGCTCCTACGGAGGCCAGGACTCCCCCAACGACATCCAGCGCGGCGTCTTCGCCGGCGAGATCGGCACCCCGCGCCTGCTCAAGCTCTTCGAGCGGTACGGGATCCGCACCTCGTGGTTCATCCCCGGCCACTCCATCGAGACGTTCCCCGAGCAGACCCGGATGGTCGTGGAGGCCGGTCACGAGATCGGCGCGCACGGCTACTCGCACGAGAACCCCATCGAGATGTCGCCGCAGCAGGAGGAGGACGTCCTCGCCAAGTCCGTCGAGCTGATCGAACAGTTCACGGGACGCGGCCCCAAGGGCTACGTCGCGCCCTGGTGGGAGATGTCCGAGTCGACGGCCGCCCTGCTGCACAAATACGGCTTCTCCTACGACCACTCGCAGAACTACCGCGACTTCACTCCGTTCTACGCCCGCGTCGGCGACTCCTGGACGAAGATCGACTACTCGGGCGACGCGAAGGACTGGATGAAGCCGCTCGTGCACGGCCACGAGGTGGACCTCGTCGAGTTCTGCGGCAACTGGTACGTCGACGACCTGCCGCCCATGATGTTCAACAAGCACGCCCACAACAGCCACGGCTACGTCTCGCCGCGCGCCCTGGAGCAGGACTGGCGCGACCAGTTCGACTGGGTGCACCGCGAGCTGGACTACGCCGTCCTGCCGATCACGCTGCACCCGGACGTCTCGGGCCGCCCCAACGTCCTGCTGATGCTGGAGCGCTTCATCGAGTACGTCTCCGGCCACGAGGGTGTCTCGTTCGTGACCCTGGAGGACGCGGCCGACACCTTCCGCCGCCGCTTCCCCTTCGAGGGCACCGAGCGCCCGGCCGACATGCGCTGACCCTCAGCGCACATCCCCGTACTCGCTCAACACCCCGGGCGGCGCAAGCGCGTTGACGTAGTGCGCAGGCCCGTGGTCGTCGAAGGAGTACTTGAACGGGAGCGTCCGCGTCAGGGCCAGGCGCGCGGCGAAGAAGGCGAGCGGGGCCACGACCGCCAGGCCCGCGAGGCTGTCCATCTGGGGGTACGGAAGGGCGGGCTCCACCCGCTCGATCCAGCCCTCCTCGCGGGCGCGGCCGGGAATCGCGCCCATCCGGCGCAGCCTGCGCAGCGGGTTCACGCCGGTGAGGAGGTCGCCGGGGAAGGCGGCCGCCTCCGCCGCCGCGTCGGCCGCCGCCGTGAACACCGCGTCGACGGCCCGGCGCGGCCTGCGGAAGTGGAACTCGCGGCCGAACGCCGCGTAGGGGCCGACGGGGCGCGGCGGCAGCGCGGGCACCACGTCGCGGTCGTAGATGTAGCGCAGGAGGCGGTCGCGGAGCAGGTGGGTGCCGTTGCTGTCGACGGTGTTCTCGCAGGCGCGCGCCAGGTCGGGGCCGCCGAGCATGGGCTGCCCGAAGGTGTAGACGGCGCGCAGCCTGCGGGCGATGTGCGCGTAGCGGGGCTCATGGACGAGGGTGACCGCCATCAGCGCCGCCATCGCCGCGCCCAGGCTGTGGCCCGTGATGTAGAGCGCTTCGAGGCCGGGGCCGCGGGTGCCCTGCTCGTCGGGGTCGATGGACTCGCCGCGCACGGCGCGCTCCAGTGCCTGGAGGATGAGGTAGCGGGTGGCGCGCATGTTGCGGTAGAAGCCCGCGTGGACCGCGTAGTCGGTGCCGTCGAGGTCGACGGCGAGGGTCTCGGGGCGCACGTCGGCGTCGGTGAGGATGCTGATGATGTCCTCGGGCTGGGTGCCCCGGTAGCAGAGGATCGCGATCCTGCGGTCCTCGTCCTGGATCAGGTAGGCCGCCGAGGCGATGTACAGCGCGTCGACGCGCTGCTCGAAGACACGGCACCGGTTGCGTTCCAGGCCGAGCCGCGTCGCCATCATCGCGACGGTGTCCGCGTCGGCGCCCTGTTCGTACCCGGCGTACGCGTACGCGGCGAGGGTCGCCATGGTGTGCGGGAGCACGCCCGCCGGGTCCGGATGGTCCTTGTCCTCGCGCAGCAGGCGCGGCAGTTCGGGGTGGACGGGGAAGGTGGTCCTGCCCGGCTCGACGAACGTGGCCTCCTTGAGGGGGCGCAGGTCGGCGAAGGCGGGTCCGTGCACGATCGTCTGGCGCATGGCACCTCCCGGAGCGGGGGCTGTGCAGCACACCATCGGCGCATGTCGCCGTCAAGGCGTCGTCGATCGGCCACGCGCCGCGCCTGCGGGTGGGGCGGGAGTGGGGCCGGCGACGCGCGGGGCGGGCCCGGCCCGCGCGCCCGGCACGCTGACAGGGGCAAATCCCTTTGTGCGTACGGGAGTTCGCGTGCGCATACATGGCGGGATCGGTCGCTGCGGCAGGTCCGAGGGCGCCGATAGCGTCGCTGCCCCTCCCCCTGAACGAACCTTCCCCACGTACCTCCGACAGGGACGGCAACCGATGGCCGAGAACGAACGTCAGGCTTCCTACAAGCCTGCGCAGTACGAGCGGTACGAGGGCGGCAGCCCCGAGGCCGAGCGCCTCGTCTTCGAACGGCTCGCGCGCGAGATCATGAAGGTTCAGGTCGCGAACCGGCGGGCGAGCGGCGCCCAGGGCTTCCAGCGCGCCTTCCACGCGAAGGCCGCGCTCGGCGTGGAGAACGCCCGCCTGCGGTTCAACGACGATCTGCCGGCCGCGCTGCGCGCCGGCTTCGCCCAGCCCGGCGCCGAGTATCCGGCGACCGTGCGGCTCTCCAACGCGAGCGGGATGCACGGGCCCGACGGGGCGCCCGATCTGCACGGCATCGCGGTGCGGGTGCGGACCACGACCGAGGAGAGCCACGACCTGCTCGCCACCTCCTTCCCGGTGTCGCACGCCGCCAACGCCCGCGAGTTCGTGGCGTTCGCCAAGGCGATGGCCGGGGCCCGCAATCCGCTGCAGAAGGCGTTCGGCCTGTTCGTGAAGCTGCCGCTGGCCGTCGGCCTCGGCACCGCGAACCGGATGCGCCGCAACGTCCAGGCGGCGACCCGCAAGTCCGTCAACAGCCTGGCCCAGGAGACGTACTGGAGCCGCGGCGCGATGCTGTGGGCCGACGCGGGGCCCGTCCGGTTCCTGCTGCGGCCCGCCGTGGGCGGCGGCCCCGAGCCGCGCCCCGACCGCCGCGACCCGAACTTCCTGCACCGCGAGCTGGCGCGCCGGCTCTCCCGCGGCGACGTCGCCTTCGACCTGTGCGTGCAGCGCTACGTCGACGAGCGGCGCACCCCCGTCGAGAACGGCGCCGTGGAGTGGCAGGAGGCGATCACGCCGCCGATCCCCGTGGCCCGCCTCACCGTGCCGAGCCAGGACATCACGACGGCCGAGGCCCGCTCGGCGGCCCGGCGGATCGAGGAGCTGTCCTTCAACCCGTGGCACACCACGGACGAGTTCCGCCCGCTGGGCAACATCAACCGGGCCCGCAAGGCGGCATACCGGGCGAGCAGCGCGCAACGGCACGGCATCCGCTTCACCCCGCACGAACCGCTCAGGAACCGGGTTCTCGGCGTGCCCGTGAGCCTCGCGTTCCGCGCCCTGAACCGCTATGTCCCGTGGCACAAACTGCCGGTGGACCTGAGCCTGCTGAACCTGGTGTTCCTGCGGAAGGCGCTGCGCAGGCTGAACCTCATCGACACGGACGTCCAGGAGGCGCCGCCGAAGGCGGAGCCGGTGCCGGCCCCGGTCGACGAGCGGCTGCGCACCGAGCGTTCCTACGACGGCACGTACAACGATCTGTCGGAGCCGAAGATGGGCGCGGTGGGCGCCGCGTTCGGCCGCAACCTGAAGCCGGTGTTCCGGCCCGACCTCTTCGACACCCCGAACCCGGTGACGGTCAGCCGCAGCCTGCTGACCCGCGAGAGCTTCGTCCCGGCGACCTCGCTGAACATCCTGGCTGCGGCCTGGATCCAGTTCCAGGTGCACGACTGGGTCAACCACCGGCGCTACAAGGCGGGCGACAAGGCGGTCGAGGTGCCGCTGCCGCCGGGCGGCGGGACGTGGGTCAACACCCCGGGCGGGCCCGAGGAGAACGTGATGCGGTTCGCCGAGAACGAGGGGCTGGAGCTGCCCGGCGACGAGCCGCCGATCCTGTTCGGGAACACCGCCTCGCACTGGTGGGACGGCTCCGAGGTGTACGGCGGCGACGAGCAGACCGCGAAGCAGCTGCGCGAACCCGAGGGCGGGGCACGCCTGTTGCTGGACGGCGGGCACATCCCGATCGACCGGACGGGCATCCCGATCACCGGCTTCAAGGACAACTGGTGGATGGGCCTCAGCTCGATGCACACGCTGTTCGCCCGCGAGCACAACGCGGTGTGCGACGCGCTGCGCTCCGAGTACCCGTCGATGAGCGAGGAGCGGATCTACCACACGGCGCGGCTCGTGGTCTCGGCGCTGATCGCGAAGATCCATACAGTGGAGTGGACGCCGGCGATCCTCGCGACGAAGGCGATCGACATCGGCCTGCGCACCAACTGGGAGGGCCCGCCCCGGAATTGGCTGAACCAGCTGGGCCTGTGGCTCCTCGAATCGCACTCCCTGACCGGCATCCCGAAGACGATGCCGGACCACCACGGCGCCCCGTACTCCCTGACCGAGGACTTCGTCACGGTCTACCGGATGCACCCGCTGATCCCCGACGACTACGAGCTGCGCGAGCACCGCTTCGGGCAGCGCCTCGAGACGCTCGGCTTCAACGACATCCAGGGCGCGGCCGCCGAGAGCCAGATCCGCAAGACGGGCCTGGCGGACACCCTCTACTCGTTCGGCATCGCGCACCCGGGCGCGATCACGCTGCACAACTACCCGAAGTCCCTTACGCACTTCCAGCGCGAGGGCGAGATCATCGACCTGTCGGTGGTCGACCTGGTGCGCACCCGCAGGCGCGGCGTGCCCCGCTACAACGACTTCCGTGCGGGCCTGCACAAGGAGCGCATCCGCCGCTTCGAGGATCTGACGCAGGAGCCGGAGACCCTCGCGCGCCTCAAGGAGGTGTACCGGAACGTCGACGAGATCGACACCGTCGTCGGCCTGTTCGCGGAGAACCCGCCGACCGGCTTCGGCTTCTCCGACACCGCGTTCCGGATCTTCATCCTGATGGCGACGCGGCGCCTGCAGAGCGACCGCTTCCTGACCGTCGACTACCGCCCGGAGATCTACACGCCGCTCGGCATGGACTGGGTGGAGAAGGGCGGCATGAAGTCCGTGATCCTGCGGCACTGCCCGGACCTCGCGAGCCTGCTGCCGCGCGACGCGAGCGCGTTCGCGCCGTGGCGTCCGGTGCCGCCCGCGGAGAACGGCGGCGAGCATGGCTGACGGCAAATCGGGTCACCAGGGTCTCGACGACCTGCTCGCGCGCCCGCTCCTGAAGACGATCTGGCGCCGCCGCACCCACCGGGTCTCCCGCGGTGCGTCGGTGCCGGCCGGCTCCATGAGCTACACCTCCCAGCACGAGCCGCAGCCGCTGAGCGAGCTGGAGGAGGCACTGCTGATCGCGGTGACCGGCTCGACGGGCCTGACGATGCCGGACCGCCCCTTCGAGGACCCGCGCGACGGCAAGCCCATCATGTCCAAGCCGAACCTGACGATGACGGGCCGCACGGCCGGCAGCCCGGACAACGCGCAGGGCACGTACTTCTTCCTGATCAACGACAGCGGTACGTACTTCCTGCGCAAGCTGCCCGCGGCCCCGCACGAGCCGTTCACCGCCGAGGCACTGGTCGAGCGGGCCCGGCAGGCCAAGGTGAAGGTCCTCGACCACCGCCTCGATGTCGCCGAGGGGCTGCGCGACTTCCCGGCCTATCTGGACTCCAACCGCTTCCTGTCGAACCTGCCGGGCACGACCGTCCTGTTCCCGGTCGTCGACCTCTCGCACCAGTACGTCAACGCCCTGATGTATCTGCTCACGCAGCCGGACGGGGCGCGCCCCACCTTCGTCGACGACCGCAATCTGTACCGGGCGGCGGGCGTCAAGAAGTGGGTCGACAACGGGTTCCTCAACAAGGACCTGAAGCTGCCGCTGGGCGCGCTCGGACCGATGCGCACCCAGATCGAGGCGGACCTGCTGCTGCAGACCGTGATGCTGACGGCGGAGGCGATGGGCCTCGGCGCCTGGATCCACGCCTCCATCAACCCGGCGATCGCCCTCGGCGACCCGAAGTTCTCGAAGACGTACGGGAAGATGCTCGGCTTCACGTTCGTCACGCCGCGCTGGCGCCTCGCGGACCTGTGGCGCTGGCACGTCCCGCTGCCGAAGTACGCCAACCTGCGCTCGCACCCGGTGGGCCTGGCCGACCCGGCGACCGGCGAACCGCTGATCGCCGCGGCCTGCCCGCCCGCGCACGCCTCGATGTCGGACGCGGTCGACGCGATCGTCGACGCCAAGTTCGGCACCGGCGGCACCTACGGCGACAAGGACGTCTTCGCCCGCATCTACAAGGAGGACTACGGCCAGCGCTATCTCGCGGAGGCCAGCGAGTACGACGAACGTGTCATCGAGTGCGCCCGCGACGTGTGCACGTACATCCTCGCCACGCACCGCCGCTTCCCCGCGCACACGGACGCCATCCATGTGCCGGGCGTGTGGCTCCAGGCCCACCACGTGGAGGGCGAGTACTACGAGCGCTTCTTCACGAACGGGCTGACCGACGCGCACCGCGCGCACGACACGCTCTGGGACGGTGAGCCGATGAGTTGAGCCGGTCCGGGCGGTCTTCCTCTGTACGCTCACGCGGACGACGGCACCGCACCCGTACGCACAGGAGGATCGCCCGATGACCGACAACTCCGGCCTGGCCGAGGTCCTGACCCCGCACGTGTCGAAGGGCCCCGTGCCGGGCGCCGTCGGGCTCGTGGCCCGCGGCGACCGGGTCGAGGTCGCGGCCGTCGGCCACACCGACACCGAGGGCACGGCGCCGATGGCCCGCGACTCGATCTTCCGGCTCGCGTCGATCACCAAGCCGATCGTGGCGGCGGCCCTCATGACGCTCGTCGAGGACGGCCGCATCGCGCTCGACTCGCCGATCTCGCACTGGCTGCCCGAGCTGGCCGCGCCGAACGTGGTGCGCGATCCGGCGGGCCCGATCGAGGACGTGATCCCGGCGGCCCGGCCGATCACGGTCGAGGACCTGCTCACGTTCCGGGCCGGCTGGGGCTTCCCTTCCGACTTCTCGCTCCCGGCCGTGCAGCCGCTGTTCGCGCTGATGGACCCGCACCACCCGCAGCGGGTGCCCGAGCCGGACACCTGGCTGGCCTCGCTCGCCGGCGTGCCGCTGCTGCACCAGCCGGGCGAGGTCTGGCTCTACAACGCGTGCTCGGACATCCAGGGCGTGCTCATCTCGCGGATGACGAGCCACTCGCTGCCCGACTTCCTCGCCGAGCGGATCTTCGAGCCGCTGGGCATGGCGGACACCGGCTTCGAGGTCCCCGCCGCCAAGCGCTCCCGCTTCACCAGCTGTTACGTACCCACGCCCGACGGCGGCGCCGAGCTGGTCGACGCCCCGGACGGCGAGTGGAACAGCCTGCCCGCGTTCCCCTCCGGCGCGGGCGGGCTCGTCTCCACGGTGGACGACTGGCTGGCGTTCGCCCGGATGCTGCTCGCCGGCGGCGGCCCGGTGCTCTCCGCGGACTCGGTGCGGCTGATGACCACGGACCACCTCAGCGCCGAACAGCGGGCGGCGAGCGGCCTGTTCACGGAGGGCGAGGGCTGGGGCTTCGGCGGCTCCGTCGACGTCACCCGCACCCACCCCTACAACGTGCCCGGCCGCTACGGCTGGGTGGGCGGCACGGGCACGTCCGCCCACCTCACCCCGTCGACCGGGACGGTGTCGGTCCTGATGACGCAGCTCGGCATGGCAGGACCGACACCACCGCAGATCATGCGGGACTTCTGGACGTACGCGGCGTCCTGAGCGGTGCCGTGACTACCGCTCGCCGGAGAGGATCGGCAGCAGCAGCGAGGCCGACCAGCTGAAGTTCGGGGAGTTGAGCGGGGCGCCGGTCAGCGGGTCGTAGTTCTCCTGGATGGGACGGTCGCCGGTGAGCCCCTTGGCGCCCGCGAGGAGCTTGCCGGTGAGCTCGTCCGCGTCCTTGGTGTAGCCGTAGCGGCGCAGGCCGCCCAGCGCGACGTAGGCGTGGTCGAACCAGACAGGGCCGCGCCAGTAGGCCGTCGAGTCGAAGTACGGGGACGCCTTCGACACGGTCGGGAACGGCACGTGGGTCGCGAACTCGCCCGGGTCCGTCAGGCGCCCGCGCACGCTCGCGGCCTGCTCCTTGCTCGCGGCGCCCGTCCACAGCGGGACGGCGCCCTCGATGCCCCGGCCGCGGTCGGTGAGCGGGGCGCCGTTCTTCAGGCCGATGTCGTGGAACCAGCCGTCGGCCTTGTCGTAGAACTCGGAGCGCACGGCGGCGCTCGTCTCCTCGGACTTCTTCCGCCACTTCGCGGCCTCGCCGGGGCGGCCGATCTCATCGGCGATCCGCGCCAAGTAGCCCTGGTCCTGGGCGAGATAGGCGTTGAGGTCGACGGACTCCTGATCGAGCGAGTAGCCGAGCAGGGTGCCGTCGGCGGCGTGGTTGGCGACGACGGAGGTGCCGAGCTTCGCGTCGAAGCGCGGCGCGTTGTCCAGGCCGCTCTCCCAGGCGGCGGCGAGCCGGCGCTCCTCGGTGGAGTCGTTGGCGGGGTCGACGGTGGCGCCGTACTCGGCGAGCCCGTCGCGGTCGTGGTCCCGGTTGCGGTACCACCAGGCCTGGTAGGCGGCGAGTTTCGGGTACAGCTCGCTCAGGAAGGCCCGGTCGCCGCTCTTGCGGTACGTCTCCCACACCGACCAACTGGCCATCGGAGGCTTTGAGTTGCGTTCGTTCCAGTTGCCGCCGCCACGCTCCGGGTCGTTGTAGAAGAGCGCGTCGGGGATCATCCCGGCGTCCTGCGGACGCTCCTTGTCCTCGGCGGTGATCTGGTGGTCGAACATGGCCCGGATCTGCGACTTCGCGAGCCGCGGGTCGAAGCGGGCGGTGCCCACGGCCTGCTTCCAGCTGTCCCAGGCCCACAGCCCGCCGGTGAACCACTTGTACGAGATGGAGGGTGTCACGCCGTCGTGCTTCAACTTGCCCGCTGCGGAGCGCCAGTTGGTGACGAGCGTCTCCAAGGACTTCACGGCGGTGCGGCGCCGCTCGGCGGGCACCCCGCGCGTGACCCCGGCGACGTAGCCGCGCCAGCGGGCGTCACCGGCGGTGGCGTACGCCTGCGGGGCAGCGAGGACGGCGCGTGCCCGCCGGGCCTCGCGGGTGCGCTCGGCGTCGGTGAACGTATAGGACTCGGTCCAGTCGAAGTGGTGCGCGGCGCCGGGCGCGAGCTTCACGGGCGCGGCGACCTCGGTCCGGTACGTGTCACCGTCGACGGTCGTGCGCACGCGGTCCTTGTGCGTGACCTCGAAGCGTTCGGTGCCGTCGGTGAGGTAGTCCCACTTCTCGCGCACCTTGGCGAAGTCGACGCCGACGCCGTGCTCGGTGGACTTGAGCGAGGGCGCGTCGCGCATGGGCGCCTTCTCGGGCCGCAGCAGGCTGCCGGTCCAGCCGGCGCCGAGCGTGCGGGCGGCGGAGCCGGTGTTGCGCACCTCCGCGCGCACCAGGGCCGTCCGGTTGGTGGCGAACCGCAGCTCAAGGGTGAGGCGGAGGCCGCGCCCGAGGTCGTACGACTGGAGCAGGCGGCCCGGCTGCGAGGTGAAGCGGGGCGTGCCCCCGGCGGCGAGGTCGAGGGTGCGGCCGCCCTCGGTGAGCCGCATTCTGCTGAACGACTCGCTCAGCCACCACGGGTACTCCTGCGCGATGTACAGCGGGCCGCTGAACCCGCCGTACGCGGACCGGTCCCCGGCCTCCGGCAGCGCGTAGGCATGCCAGGCGCCGCGGTCCGAGAAGGTGCTGATGGGGTTGTTGTCCTCGGCGTCGCCGGGCAGCGCGGCCTTCGGGGTGCCGCGCAGGTCGAGGACGTCGGCGTAGTCGGGTCCGGGGTGCGGCGCGGCGGAGGCGGGCGGGGCGGCGAGACTCGCGCCGCCGACGAGGAGCAGGGCGGCGAGGGCGGCGCGGGCGGGTCGGCGTGCGGACTGACGAACGGTCACGGGGCGCTTCTCCTGTTGACATGAACCTGTGCGAGCGGGATCTTCAACCCCGACTCTCTGCGCAATCCTGCACGCGCGCAAGGAGTTTCAAGCACAAGCAATCAACAGCTGGTCGTTCTGAGCGCGGCTCAGCAGCTGACGGCAGGGGGCCGGTCCACGGACGGACCGGCCCCTCCCGCTCAGTCCACCCGCTCCGACTCGTGCCACCCCGCGTGCAGCGCCCGGTACTCCTCGGGCGTCGCCTTCGGCACGTAGGTGCCGGGGCCGAACATCGCCTTGGCGAGCCGGGCCCGCATCCGCTGGCGGACGGTGAACTTCCGCTCCACCCCGTTCTCGTCGAACCGCGGCCCCAACTCGTAGGGCCTGGGCTGCTCGTGCTGGTTGAGGGTGTACAGCTCCGCGCGCGTCAGCGGCTCGTGGACCTCGATGAACTCGCCGTGCGACAGCCGTTTGATCGTGCCGGACTCGCGGCCGTGCAACGCCTTCTCGCGGTCACGGTGCTGCAGGCCCTGACAGATCCGTTTGGTGATGATGAACGCGAGGACGGGCGCCAGGAAGAAGCTGATGCGCACGAACCAGGTGATGGCGTTGATCGACAGGTGCAGTTTCGTCGCCACGATGTCGTTGCCGCCGCCGATCAGCAGCACCGCGTACAGCGCCAGCCAGGCCACGCCGATGCCGGTCCTGACCGGCTTGTTGCGCGGGCGGTCCGCCGTGTGGTGCTCGCGCTTGTCTCCCGTGATCCACGCCTCCAGGAACGGATACACCGCCATGAAGGACAGGATCAGCGGGAACAGCGTGAAGGGGATGAAGACGCCCAGTTGCAGCGTGTACCCCCAGGCGTTGATCTCCCAGGCCGGCATGACCCGGATCAGCCCCTCGGAGAAGCCGAGGTACCAGTCCGGTTGCGCGCCCGTCGTGACGAGATCCGTTCTGTACGGCCCGAAGGCCCACACCGGGTTGATGGTCGCCACCGCGCCGAGGACCGCGAGCACGCCGAAGACGAGGAAGAAGAAGCCACCGGCCTTCGCCACGTAGATGGGGAAGAAGGGCGCTCCGATGACCCTCTTCTCGCTGCGTCCCGGGCCCGCGAACTGGGTGTGCTTGTGGTAGAAGACCAGGATCAGATGGAGCGCCACCAGGCCCAGCATGATGCCCGGCAGCAGCAGGATGTGGATCGGATAGAGCCGGGAGATGAAGTCGTCGCCGGGGAACTCGCCGCCGAACAGGAACATCGCCAGGTACGTGCCCACGATCGGCACCGCGAGCACGGCGCCGTGCGCGAACTTCAGGCCGGTGCCGGACAGCAGGTCGTCCGGGAGCGAGTAGCCGGTCAGGCCCGTGATGATGCCGAGGAACAACAGGGTCCAGCCGAACAGCCAGTTGACCTCGCGCGGCTTGCGGAACGCGCCGGTGAAGAAGACGCGCATCATGTGCACCGTCATACCGGCGACGAAGACGAGCGCCGCCCAGTGGTGGATCTGCCGGATCAGCAGCCCGCCGCGCACCTCGAAGCTGATGCGCAGGGTCGACTCGTACGCCTGGGTCATCCGGATGCCCTTGAGGGGCACGTAGGTGCCGTTGTAGACGACTTCCTGGGTGCTGGGATCAAAAAAGAAGGTCAGGTAGACGCCGGTGAGGATGAGGACGATGAAGCTGTAGAGGCAGATCTCGCCGAGCATGAACGACCAGTGGTCAGGAAAGACCTTGCGCATCTGGGACTTGGCGAGTTGGTAGATCCCGAGCCGGCCGTCCGCCCAGTCGGCGAGGCGTTCACCGGAGCTCGGGGGGTCGGGGCGGCGTCCGTCGCCCCTGGCGCGCGCACTGTCATCGCTCATGCGACTCCCCCTCAAGGCCGTTGAGGCTTCCGTCAGGGTAGAGCGCGCGGTGTCGGCACCGACAGAGGGCGACGCGCGGACAATCGTCCGCCGCGGAGAGGCCAATCGCCCGCCGCGTGGAGGTCAATTGCCCGCCGCCAGGCGGTTATTGATCGTCCGTCATCCGCTCCATCGCCGCCTCCACGGTCCGCGTGTGCGCCCACGCGGCCTCGGCCGCCGCCTTCGGGTCGCTGCGCGCGATGGCGTCGGCCAGGTCGTCGTGGGAGCTCGCGCCGGGCAGTTCCGGCGTCCAGCTCGGGCGCAGCGAGGCGATGCTGTCGCGCACCGATTCGACGATGCTCTCGTACAGCTCGGTCATCAGCGGATTGCCGCTCGCGGCGACCACGGCCCGGTGGAACTCCACGTCCTTCTCGACGTACGCCACCGGGTCCCCGCTCTCCTCGGCGCGGTGCCGGGCGAGCAGGGCGGACAGGATCCGGGCGAGGTCGGCCTCGCCGCGGTGGGCCGCGGCTGCGGGCGCGGCCTCCCGTTCGATGGCGAGGCGGATCTGGAGGATGTGCTTCAGCTCGGCGCGGCGCAGACGGCGCTGGAGCGCCGCGTTGAGGTCGCTGGCGGCGCGTACATATGTCCCGTCGCCGCGCCGCGCCTCCAGGAGGCCGGTGTGGCACAGGGCGCGGACGGCCTCCCGCACGGTGTTGCGGCCCACGCCGAGGTCCTCCACGAGGCGGCCTTCGGGCGGAATGCGGTCGCCGACGGCCCACTCGCCGCTCTCGATGCTCCGCTCGATCCGGCCGATGGTGCGCTGGACCAGGGTGGGTGCGGGCACGGTGTGGCCTTTCTCGCGGTGCGGGGTACGGAGGCAAAAATATCCCATGTATGCGGCGGTATCCAGCCCGGATTGGCGCGCATTTGCACACTTACGCCCCTCTCTGACCCTCGAGGGGACAGAAACATGGGATGTTACGTTGGCCGACATGCCGCAAAGTGCCCCCACATCCGCCTCCACCTCCACCTCGACCGCCTCCGCGAACCCGGCCACCGCGGCCGGGGCGACCGGCGGGCTGCTCGCCGCCGGTGTCCTCCTCATCGCCATGAACCTGCGGCCCGGCGTCGTGGCCGTCTCGCCCGAGCTCGACACGATCCGCCGCTCCACCGGGCTCAGCGGCTCGCTCGCGGGGCTGCTCACCACGCTGCCGATCCTCTGTTTCGGCCTCCTCGCCCCGTTCGCGGCGAAGCTCTCGCGGCGCATCGGAATGACGCGGGCGCTCGGCGCGATGATGGCGCTGCTGACCGCGGGCATCGCGCTCCGCCTCGCCCCCGGCCTGCCGGCCCTCTTCGCGGGAACCGTACTCATCGGCGCGGCGATCTCCCTGTCGAACGTCCTCGTACCGAGTGTCATCAAGCGCAACTTCGAGCGCCGCACGGGGCTGATGATGGGCCTGTACTCGGTGGCCCTGTTCTGCGGCGCCGCCCTCGCGGCGGGGGTGACCGTGCCGCTCGGCGACGCGCTCGGGCTCGGCTGGCGCGGGGCGATCGGCGTGTGGGCCGTGCTCTCCGCGCTCGCGCTCGTCCTGTGGATACCCCAGTTGCGCCGCTCGGACGCGCCGCCCGCGGTGGCGCCCGGCGCCGCCGACTCCCGTACGCCGCTGCGCCGTTCCCCGCTCGCGTGGAAGATCACGCTCCTGATGGGCCTGCAGTCGCTGCAGTACTACGCGTGCGCCGCGTGGATCCCGGCGATGCTCACCAGCCAGGGCATGGACGGTACGCAGGCGGGGTGGATGCTGTCCGTCATGAGCCTCGCGGGCATCGCGGGTTCGCTCGCCTTCACGGCGCTTGTCGGCCGGTCCGCCAACCAGGTCGCCCTCGGCCTCACCGGCACGCTGCTCCTCCTCGGCTCCTTGCTCGGCCTGTTGGTGGCGCCGGTGGGCGGGGCGTACGCGTGGATGCTGATGCAGGGCTTCGGCTGCGGGCTCCTGATCAGCACGGCGCTCGCCGTGATCGTGCTGCGCTCCCCCGGCGCGGCGCGCGCGGCGGAGATGTCCGGCATGGCGCAGAGCGTCGGCTATCTGCTCGCCGCCGCGGGCCCGTTCCTGCTCGGCGCCCTGCACGACGCGACGGGCGGCTGGACGGTGCCGCTGGTGATGCTCGCGGTGCTGTGCGTACCGATGGGCCTCGCATCGGTGGGCGCGGGCCGCGCCCGCCAACTGGAGGCGTGAGCCACCCGGCACGGCGGGGCGAGGTGGCGCTCACCCCACCTCGCAGGGAGGTCACACTTACGCCGCCCCGAGGCGAGGTGACACTCCACGGGCCGAGCCGACCGACTGACGGCGCAAACCACCCGACCGACAAGGCGACGCCCATCCCGCCCGGAGCCAGGTCACACTTACGCCGCCCCAAGGCGAGGTGACACTCCACGGGCCGAGCCGACCGACTGACGGCGCAAACCACCCGACCGACGAGGCGACGCCCATCCCGCCCGGAGCCAGGTGACGCTCATGCCCCCCCCCGGGCAGGGTGACGCTGATCCCTCCCGGGTGAGGCGACACTCACGCCCCCCGGGCGAGGTGGTGACACTCAGCCGCCCCGAGGCGACCTGTCACTCACCCGCCCCGAAGTAAGAGCCACTCACCCCACCGGGGTGAAGGCCACCCATCCCGCCGCCGCCCCGCCCGCAAGGCGGCGCTCACGCCGGCCCGCCGCCTCCCCGCCGCCCCGCATGGAAACGCGCCTTCTTCTGGCGGTTTCCGCATGTGTTCATGTCGCACCAGCGACGCGTGCGGCTCTGGCTGGCGTCGAAGAAGGCGGCCCGGCAGGTCGGCGACGCGCACAGCGCCAGCTTCCCGTCGCGTTCGCCCGCCACGACGTCGATCGCGTCGGCGGCGATCACGCTCAGGGCGTCCTCCACGCAGGCGTCCGGGCCGAGCCGCCACCGTCGCTCACCCTCGGGCGTCAGGACGGCCGCGGCCCGGCCCTGCACGCTGCGGTCGTTGATGATCCGGACGGCGGACGCGGGAAGCGGCTCCCGGCTCGCGGCCGCCGTCGCGACGGCGTGGATCGACTCCCGCAGCTCCCGGGCCAGATCGAGCTGGGCGAGGCTGCAGGAGTCCACGTCGAGGCCGTACACCGCCAGCCAGTCGACGAGCCGTTGCGGCGTGGGAATCCGCTCCACGGCCTCGCCCTGACGCTCCGTCAGGGTCGCCGTGAAGCTGGTCGCCAGCACCTTGCCGAGGCGGAATTCAGGGAAGTGGTCACGCATGGAACCACCTTAGGCGGTTGCGGCCCGGCTGTGAACGCTGCTAGAACCGCCTTAGACGGTTCCGCGATGCCAGGAGGTCTCATGCCCCGCCCGAGCAGCGACGTGCAAGCGTTCACAGCCCACGCGACCGAAGCCGACCTCGACGAGCTGCGCGCACGCCTGGCCGCCGCGCGCCTGCCGGAGGCCGAGACGGTCCGGGGCGCCGCGCCCGGCCCCGGCCGATGGGCCCAGGGCGTCCCCCTCGACGACCTCGTCGAGGTCGTGCGCTACTGGCGCACGGAGTACGACTGGCGGTCATTTGAAGCCCGCCTCGACCGGATCGGCCAGTTCCGTACGACCATCGACGGCCTCGGCATCCACTTCCTGCACCGCCGCTCCCCGCGCGCGGACGCCACGCCACTGCTCATGACGCACGGCTGGCCGGACAGCGTCGCCCGGTTCACCGACGTCGTGGAGGAGTTGGCGGAGCCGAAGGATCCGGACGCGCCCGCGTTCCACGTCGTGGCCCCCTCGCTGCCGGGCTTCGGCCACAGCGACCGCCCGGCCACCACCGGCTGGGGCACCGAGAAGATCGCGGCCGCCTGGGTGGAACTGATGGGCAGGCTCGGCTACGACAGGTTCCTGGCCCACGGCGGCGACTGGGGCGGCAACATCACCACGGTCCTCGGCGGCAGGTTCCCGGACCAAGTGCTCGGCATCCACACCACGTTCGCGGAGGGCCCGCCCGGCCTGTCCACGGACGGGCTGAACGCGACCGAGCGCGCGTGGGCCGAGGAGACCCGCGACTTCTGGAAGCACCGCGCGGCGTACGCGAAGCAGCAGGCGGCACGGCCGCAGACCATCGGCTACTCGCTCGTCGACTCGCCGGTCGGACTCCTCGCCTGGATCCTCGACAAGTTCGCCGAGTGGACGGACACCGAGGACAGCCCCTTTGAGCGGATCCCCATGGACCGGATCCTCGACGACGTCACCCTGTACTGGCTGACGCGCACCGGCGCCTCCGCGGCCCGCATCTACTACGAGAGCCACAACTCGCTGGACCCCGACCTCCGGGTCGACGTGCCCACGGCCATCACCGCGTACCCCCGCGACGTGGAGAAGTGCCCGCGCCCCTGGGCACAGGAGCGGTACCGGCGGATCGTCCGGTGGAACGAGCCCGAAAACGGGGGACATTTCGCGGCGTTGGAGGTTCCCGAGTACTTCGTCGCGGACCTGCGGGAGGGCCTCGCGGCCGTGCTGGACGCGAATCGATGAAGCGGCCCGGTTTACCCGTTGACCTGCGCGCACGGCTCTGCGAGGTTAGCAAGCGCTTTCTCGCCGCTCGTCGCTCAGCGCACAGGGGAACCCATGTCGGATTCAGCCGCTCCACCACGCACCAGCACCGAGGCCAAGGGCCGCCCGATCTTCTCGGGGCACTACACCCACTTGTGGGGCTTCCTGCTCGCCGGCTGGCTGATCAGCTACGCGGACCGCACGGTCACCGGGCCCGTCGTCGCCTGGATGATCGAGAACAAGGCGGGATTCATCGGTGACGCCTCGAACCCGGCGACGCTCGGCGGGCTCATCGGCTCGATGTTCTTCACCGGCTACATGCTCACGCAGTACGCGGGCGGCCGGCTCGGCGACCGCTACGGCCACCGCGAGATGCTCGTCGTCTCGCTGCTGTGGGCGGGCCTGCTCACGCTCGTGTCGGGCCTGACCGGCGGGCTCATCGGCTTCGTCGTGGCCCGCGTGCTCACCGGGCTCGGCGAGGGCGTCTTCTACTCCAACGACCGTGTCCTGGTCATCAATCACACGCCCGCGACCCGCCGCACCATCGGCCTCGGCGTCGTCCTGTCCGGCCTGTCCATCGGCCTCACCGTCGGCATCGTCGCCACCCCGCACCTCATCGACTGGGGCGGCACGCTCGGCATGGGCGGCCGGGCGTGGAGCATGCCGCTGTACGTCTTCGGGATCGTGTCGCTGCTGGTGGCCGGGGCGACGTGGGCGTTCTTCCGGGGGCGCGGCGACAAGCCGCTGCGGATCGGTCCGCCCGCGCTGCGCCTCATCGGCTACTCGATCCCCGCGGCGATCGCGATCGTCGGACTCTTCCTGCTCGCCGACGAGTTCAGCTGGCCGGACTGGCTGACCGCGATCGGCTCCGCGGTGCTGTTCCTGGTGATGGTGACGATCGTGATCCGCGGCATCGTGCGCACCGACCGCGGCACCCAACTCCTCAACCGGAACGTCTGGTTGATCTACATCGGCTTCATCGCCGTGATGTGGAACCTGTGGTTCTTCTCGTTCTGGTCGGTGCAGATCGTCGCGGAGGCCGCGCACAGCAGCCTGGGCGCCGCCGCCCTCACCGCGGCGTTCAATGCCGGCGCGGGCATCATCGGCTTCCCGGTCGGCGGCTGGATCGCGGACCGGCGGGTGCGCGCGGGCAAGGGCCGCAAGTCGCTCGCCGTGATCTGCGCGGCAGTGCACACGGTGCTCGCGGTGGCGTTCGGCGCGAGCGTCGCGAGCGGCGACCCCTCGCTGCTGCTGCTCGGCCTGATCCTGTTCTGCTCGGGCCTGTTCTTCAACGCGCTCCAGCCGATCGTGCACAGCATCCTCGGCGACCTGGCCGAGGAGAAGGACCGCGGTTCGATGTTCGGCCTGTTCAACCTGGTCGCCGAGATCGGCGCGGTGGCCAGCCCCGTCGTCAGCGGTGTGCTGCGCGACATGACCGGCAGCTGGGCCGCGGGCGTGTTCACCGCGGCCGGGGTGATGGCCGTGGCGGTCGTCCTCTACGCGCTGGTCAAGGAGCGCATCCCGGAGGTCGCCGCCACGTGACCCGGTGCGGGCTCAGCAGCCTTCGCGAAGCGGCCGGACGGTGACCTTCGCCCGGTCCGCCTCGCCCTTCACCTCGCCGTAGACAGTGGAGTTGACGCGGTACCAGCGGTCGTCGGCGGTGCGCTTGCCGCCGACGTCGTCGAGGCGGACGCACCAGTGTTCGGCCCGCAGGACCCGCGTGTACTTCTCGGTGCCCCGGCGCACCTTGTGGCAGTCACGGACCTTCTTCGTCGTGTAGTAGGTCTTGGTACGGCCCTTGCTGCGCTTGGTGTGCCGGACCTTGCGGGTGTCCGTGTCGCACTTCTTCACGAAGTGCGGCCGGGTGGCGCGGGTCGTCCGCCGCGTCACGTGGCGCACCCCGTCGCGCACCCCGGTCACCTTGTCGTCGCGCTGCTCGATGGACCGGCTGTCGGCGGATCCGCCGCCGCCGTGCACCGACGCGGACTTCTCCGTTCCGCCGCCGCAGGCCGCGAGCGCGACCACCAGCACCATCGTCAGTCCGGCCAGGGTCGGGCGCCGCTTCACGGAGATCGCTCCTCTAGATGTACATGCCATTGGGAAGCAGCAGCGTATCCGAAGCGCCACCGGTGGCTGTCGATTCGTTATGCAACCCCAGGGCGAAAAGTTCCCCTTGCATGTAGCTTGCCGTTCCGACGCATTCAGGTTGAATCGTCAACTCGGTTTGCCTACCAGAGGGAGCGATGAGCAGTCACATGCGGCAACTCGCAGTGCCCCGCCTGGCGCCTCCGTTGGAGTCGGGTGGACTTGCCGACTCGGTCTTCAGCGCCGCGCTGGAGGACCCGCGGCGTCCGCAGTTCTCGCTGCTCCGGGACGGTCACCCGACGCATGAGGTCAGCACTTCGCGGTTCCGTGACGAGGTGTTGGCCGTGGCCCGCGGCTTCCTCGCCGGCGGGGTCGGCGCGGGCGACCGGGTGATCGTGATGTCACGTACCCGCTACGAGTGGACGCTGATCGCGTACGCGCTGTGGAGCCTGGGCGCCACGGTGGTGCCGGTGTACCCCACGTCATCGACCGAGCAGGTGCGCTGGATCCTCCAGGACACGGAAGCGGTCGGCGTCGTCGTCGAGAACGAGCACAACGCGATCACGGTGGCCGCCGCGTACGGCGCCCGTACCGAGCTGACCCGGCTGTGGGAGCTGGAGGCGGGCGGGGTCCAGGCACTGATCGAGGCGGGCGCCGCGGTGCACCCCGACGCGGTGCACCAGCTGCGGGCCGGTGTGTTGCCGCAGGACCCCGCCGTGATCTGCTACACCTCCGGCACGACCGGGCAGCCCAAGGGCTGCGTCACCACCCACCGCAATATCGCCGCCGGGGCGGACACCATCCTGGCGGGCTGGGGCGAGCTGTTCGGCCCGCCCGGTGAACAGCCGTCCACGCTGGCCTTCCTGCCGCTCTCGCACTGCTACGGCCTGGTCCAGGTGGTCACCGCGGTACGCGGCGGCTGCAAGGTCGCGCACCAGCCGGACGCCTCTCCCGGCGCGCTGCTGCCCGCGCTCGCCGCGTTCCGGCCAACGTACCTGTACGCGGTCCCGTACATCTTCGAGCGAGTCTTCGCCAAGGCACGTGTCAACGCCCAGGAGAGCGGCCACATCGCCCTGTTCGAGCGGGCCGTGCGGTCCGCGATCCGGTACGCGGCGGCCGTGGAGCGGCACGCCGCGGGTGTGGGCGCGGGGCCGGGCCCCCGGCTGCGTCTGACGCACAAGGTCTACGACCGCCTGGTGTACGCGAAGGTGCGGGCGGTGTTCGGCGGCCGGGTGCGAAGCGTGGTGTCGGGCGGATCGCCACTCTCCCGCGACCTCGCCCTGTTCTTCGAGGCGTGCGGCCTCCCGGTCTACAACGGCTACGGCCTCACCGAGACGAGCTCGGCGGTCACCGCCCAGCCGCCCGGCGCACCGCGGCCCGGCACGGTCGGCAAGCCGATGCCCGGCAACGTCGTGTTCATAGCCGACGACGAGGAGATCTGGGTGGCCGGCGATGTCGTCTTCGCCGGCTACCACAACAACCCGAAGGCCAACGAGTCGGCGCTGCGCGACGGTTGGCTCGCCACCGGCGACCTGGGGCACCTCGACCCCGACGGCTATCTGGTCATCACGGGCCGCAAGAAGGACATCATCATCACGAGCGCGGGCAAGAGCCTCTCGCCGCAGACCCTGGAACAGGAGCTGTGCGCCCATCCCCTGATCTCGGGATGTGTCGTGATCGGCGACAACAGGCCCTACGTCACTGCCCTGGTCACCCTCGACCCGGAGGCCCTCGCCAGCTGGCAGGGCCTCAAGGGCCGCGCCCTGGGCTCCCCCGAGGAGGCCGTCACCGACGACGAGCTGCGCGGTCACATCCAGCGCGCGGTGCGGCGGGCCAACTCCCGTGTCTCGCGCGCCGAGTCGATCCGAGCGTTCCGCATCCTCCCGCACGAGTTCGGCGCCACCCAGGGCCTGCTCACTCCCTCGTTGAAGCTGCGCAGGACCGCGATCATGGAGACGTACGCACGGGAGGTCGAGGAGCTGTACGCGACGCGCTGAGCGGCGCCGCGCACAACGGGGTGTCCGTCAGGAGGCCGTGGGCGTCCAGTCCCCCAGCCAGTCCGCGACCTCCTGCTGCGCGGCCTGGGAGTCGCTCAGCTGCGGCCGGTCGGCGCTCGCCGCACCGGCCCCGTCGCCCGTGTTCTTGTACTCGGCGAACCGGTCGTCCTTCCACGGGAAGCCGCCCATGTCCGTCCACGGCTTCGCCTTGATCGCGGCGCTCAGCGTGGAGTTGCGGACAGTGGCCTGCGGGTCGAGGGAGGCGTCGCCACCGGCGTGCCAGTTGCGGCCGAGGTGGAAGGAGCCGGCGGAGACGTCGCCGCTGATGGTGGTGCGGTTGACCAGCAGGCCCTTCTTGCCGGCGGCGGTGCTCGGCGCCATGACGTACCCGGCGGACGTGCCGTCCCAGCGCTTCTTGAGCGTGATCACGGACTGGTCGATGACGGCGGTGGCGCCACCGAAGATGAAGTCGACGTTGCCGACGACGTACGAGTTCCTCATGTAGACGCGCTTGCCCGCGCCGTCGAGCAGCAGCGTGTCCTGGTCGCCGCTGGTGATGACCGAGTCGAGGAACACCTTGTCGGCGCTGGTGCGCAGGGCGACCGCCTGCGCGGCGATGGAAGTGTCCTTGGACTCGTCGTAGTCGTTGCTGACACTCAGGTTGCGCAGCTGGGTGTCAGCGGCGAGGACGGTGACGGTGGCGCTGCCGGATGTGCCATACGTCGATCCGTCCGGCTTCCTCGACCCGGCGGCGTGCCCCTCGACGAGCACGGTGGACTTGCGGCTCGAACCGGTGCCGACGACGGTGATGTGCGGCTTGTTCGCGGGGATGTTCACGGTGCCGCGGTACGTGCCGGGCGCGACCTTGATGTCCACGCGCGCGGTGTTGTTCGCGGGCACGGCGTCGACGGCGGCCTGCACCGTCTTGTACTGGGCGCTGCCGTCGGCGGCGACGGTGAGGGTGCTCGCGGCCGCGGCCTTCGTCGTCGCAGTCGCCGTCGTGCCGATCGAACTCCTGGGCCCCACACCGGACTTGAGCTTCCCCGGCACGTCCGCCGCCTTGTCGAGCGTGTAGGCGTAGAAGTCCGACGGGGTGAAGGCGCTGCCGCCGCTCTCGTTGCGCCCGCTGGTGCCGGAGAAGACGCTGCCGCGCTGCACGAGGGTGGCGGTGGAGTCCTTGATGACGGGGTTGTTGACGCCCTGGAAGTAGCTGTTCTCCAGGACCATCTTCGTCCTGCCCCGCGAGTAGTTCCCGTACGAGGACGTGATGTCGGTGTCCGGGTCGTCCTGGAGGTAGTTGTTGTAGAGGTGCGCGTGCGCGGCGTTGTCGGTGGAGGGGTTGCGCTGTTCCGTCTCGCGGATCCAGTTGTGGTGGATGGTGATGTCGGTGACGACGTTCTCGGTCCAGCCGATGCCGAAGGCCTTGTTGTCGTTGCTGAGCTTGTTCCAGGAGACGGTGATGTTCGTCGAGTCCTTGCGGACGTCGATGAGCCCGTCGGCCATCCTGCGCAGGTCGTTGTGGTCGATCCACACGTGGTGCGCGCCGTCCATCTGCACGGCGTCGAAGTCGTGGTCCTTGTCGTTCCACGTCCCCTGGTAGGAGTCGCGGATCGTCAGGTTGCGGATGATGACGTTGTGCACGCCGGTGCCGAGGAAGAAGCCGCCTCCGACGATGTGCCCGGCGGTGCCCGCGCCGACGATGGTCTTGTCGGAGGCGACCTTGATCTCCTTGCCGACGGGGTCCATCTTGATCTCGCCCGCGACCACGATGACGTAGGGATTGCTCGCGGTCGCGTACTTCTCCAGGTCGGCCAGGGTCTTCACGGTGACGGTCTCGCCGCCGCGCCCGCCGTACGTGCCGTTCTGCCCGTGCGCGTCGACGGAGGCGAAGCCGTCGGCGGTGTCGTCGGCGGTGTCGTCGGCCCAGGCGGCGGCCGTCGCGGCGCTCGCCGTGTCCGCGCCGTCCGCCCCGAGGAACCCGCCACCGTAGGCGAGGGCGCCCGCGGCGACGACGGCGAGCGGCGCGCCCGCGAGGAGGACGGTGCGGCGTCTGCGGTGGCGGGGTTTGCTGCGGGTGTCACTCATGAGCTCATGCACTCCGTACGTGGTGGGGGAACGCGTGCCGGGTGGCACGTGACGGAGTGGTGTCGCCGCGGGGGCCGGGAAGGTTGCCGGTCGTCTTCAGCCCCGCCGTCGGACGAGAGCCGGCAGGGCCCGGGGCAGCGCCCCCACATCAAGCCCCTGCGGCGATTGAGCAGCGGAGTCTGGGGCAGAGCCCCAGGACCGCAACCCCCTTGCAGCACGCCATGCCCGTTGTCACACCCCAATGCGAAGATGCAGCAACCGGCCGCAGTCGGACGCGCCAAGAGAAGGGCAGGGCCCCATGGGACGCACGGAGCGGGACGCCGTCGCCGACGGCACGCGTCTCCACGCGGCCGCGCGCGGCCTGCTCGACGACCACGCCCGGGCCGTCCAGAACGTGCGGGACGCCCTCGCCCCGCTGCTCGACGAGTCCGTGGCCCGGGTCCTCGACACCATGCCGGTGGCGCGGCTCCAGGAGGCCACGGACGGGCGGGTCCGCGTCGGCCTGGTGGAGCGGGACGGGCTGACCACCGTGCGGCAGGTCCTCGACGCGGGGCCCGCCCGCCTCCACCAGATCCACGGCGTGGGCCCGCAGACCGCGACGCAGCTGCTGGCCGCCGCGGGCCGCATCGCCGACCGCGTACGGCAGACCGCGGCGGTGCCGCTGGACGTGGACGAGCCGGAGCCCCGGACGACCGCGGTGGTCATGGCGCTGCACGTCCTGGTGGAGGCGGGGCCCGACGCGCGGCACGCCGTGGACAGCGCGAGCAGCATCGCCCGGCGGCTCGGACCGCTGCTCGACGAGGCGCGGCCCGCGGCGGGGCGGCTGCGGCTGCTGTTCGCCGGCCGCGTCAAAAAGGCCCGCGCACTCGACGCCGCCGCACAGGTTCGGGCCCTCGTCGCGGAGGCCGAGCGGGCCGGCACCCGGCCACTGCTCGCGCAGGCCTCGGTGGACCTGCTGCGCGGGCCCGCGACGGACGTGGCGGCCTGGGTCGACTTCGAGGTGCGCTCCGCCGAGTACTACAGCGTCCTCGGCGAGATCTCCGGGCTCGCGCCCGACAAGGACGCCGCAGAGGGCTTCCTGCCCGCCGACATCGCCGAACAGGTGCGGACGCAGGCGCTCGACGAGTCGCGGCTGCGGGTGTCGCTGCGCGGCTACCAGGCGTTCGGCGCCCGCTTCGCGCTCGCGCGGCGCCGCGCGCTGCTCGGCGACGAGATGGGGCTCGGCAAGACCATCCAGGCCATCGCCGCGCTGACCCACCTGGCGGCCGAGGGGCAGAGCCACTTCATGGTCGTGTGCCCGGCGAGCGTCCTCGTGAACTGGACGCGGGAGATCGAGGCCCGCAGCGCGCTGCGCGTCCTGCCGGTGCACGGCGCGGACCGCGGCGAGGCCTTCGCCGACTGGAAGGGCCGCGGCGGCGTCGCCGTCACCACGTACGACGCGCTGCGCACGCTGCCCTCGCCCGGCGGCGGCGAGCTGGGGATGCTCGTCGTCGACGAGGCGCACGCGGTGAAGAACCCGGAGACGCTGCGCTCGAAGGCCGTCGCCGAGTGGGCGGAGCACTGCGAGCGGGTCCTGTTCATGACCGGTACGCCGATGGAGAACCGGGTCGGCGAGTTCCGCAGCCTCGTGCGCGTACTGGATCCCCCGCTCGCGGACCGGCTCGACGAGGAGGACGGTCTCGCCGGTTCCGTCGCCTTCCGCACGGCGGTCGCTCCCGTGTATCTGCGGCGCAACCAGGACGACGTGCTCGCCGAGCTGCCGAGCCTCCAGCACACCGACGAGTGGGAGGAGTTGAGCGCGTCGGACGAGGCCGCCTACCGGGAGGCCGTCGCGTCGGGCAACTTCATGGCGATGCGCCGGGCGGCGTACGCGCACCCGGCGGAGTCCGCCAAGCTGGAGCGGCTGCGCGAACTGGTGAAGGAGGCGGCGGAGTCGGGCCAGAAGGTCGTCGTGTTCTCCAACTTCCGCGACGTGCTCGGCGCGGTCCGCACCGCCCTGGACACCGAACCACCCGTCGGCGGCCCGGTGTTCGGCCCGCTGACCGGCAGCGTGCCGCCCGCGCGCAGACAGCTGCTGGTCGACGAGTTCGCGGCCACGGACGGGCCCGCCGTCCTCGTGTCGCAGATCCAGGCGGGCGGCGTCGGGCTGAACATCCAGGCCGCCTCCGTGGTGATCCTGTGCGAGCCGCAGATCAAACCGACCCTGGAGCACCAGGCGGTGGCGCGGGCGCACCGCATGGGCCAGGTCAGATCGGTGCGGGTGCACCGCCTCCTTGCCACCGGCGGCGTCGACGAGCGCCTGGTGCGGATACTGGCCGACAAGTCCCGCCTGTTCGACGCGTACGCGCGGCGCAGCTCGATGGCCGAGGCGACGCCGGACGCCGTCGACGTGTCCGACGCGGAGATCGCGCGCCGGATCGTCGAGGAGGAACAGGCACGCCTGGGTGTGGCGGCCGAGGGCTGACCCCATCGACCCGTCAGTCGGTCAGTGCCTTGCGGATCGCGTCGTAGGCCGGCTTGCGCCGAAGGTTCTCGTCCCAGGGCAGGGCGGCGCCCTCGCCCTCGAAGAAGCCGGGGATCCACGAGTGCCTGTCGGAGTAGCCCCACAGCGTGATGCCGACGCAGCGCTTCACGGCGAGGCAGGCGTCGGTCACCTGCCCGTACCAGTCGGCCTGTTGGGCGAGCTTGGCCTCGTCGGCGGGGAGGAACATGCGGATGTCGAGCTCGGTGATGGCGACGTCGACGCGGAGGTCGGCGAAGCGCTGGATGTTCTGCCGCATCTGGTACGGGAAGCCGTACTGCAGCGCGAGGTGGGCCTGCATGCCGAACCCGTCGATGGGCACGCGGTCGGCCTTGAGCTGCTTGATGAGCGCGTAGTACGCGTCGGACTTCGCGCCGGTGCCCTCGACGTTGTAGTCGTTGAGGTACAGCTTCACCTTGGGGTCGGCGGCGCGGGCCCAGCGCAGGGCGTCGGCTATGTAACCGGGGCCGAGCGTCTTGTAGAAGATGTTCTCCCGGTAGGTGCCGTCCTCGTTCATGATCTCGTTGGCGACGTCCCAGGCGAAGACCTTGCCGCGGTAGTGCTTGACGACCTTGGTGATGTGGTTGCGGAGGATCGAGCGGAGTTCGTCGGCGCTCCAGGTGCCGTTGTTCAGCCAGTCGGGGAGCTGGCTGTGCCAGAGCAGGGTGTGGCCGCGGACCTTCAGGCCCTTCGACTGCGCGTACCGCACGATCTCGTCGCCCGCCGTGAAGTCGAAGACGCCGCGCTGCGGTTCGGTGGCGTACCACTTCATGCCGTTGCCGGGCGTGGTCTGGCCGAACTCGCTGCCGAGGAGGTCGGCGTACGGGGTGTCGGCGAGCTCCGGGTTGTCGACGGCGGAGCCGAAGTAGCGGCCCTGGTCGCGGGCGAGGTCGTGGAGCGTCTGCGTCTTCCCGCCGGAGTCGGCGGTCGCCGCGGGGGCGGAGGCGAGGCCTCCGAGGAGCAGCACCGTCGCGGTGGCGAAGGCGGCGGATCTGATGTGGGTGGTGCGCATGGCGGGTCTCCTCAACTGGTCGTGGTTCACGGGTGGTTGAGTACGTCACTTCACTCGCAGCTCGCAGCGCAGCCGCCGCTCGTGGCCCACCTCGCGGACCGGGCCCGTCAGGGTGAGCGGCACCGTGTGGCGGACGTGTTCGCTGGAGGCGGCGACGCGGAGTTCGAGGGCGCCGGGTTCGACGACGCGGCGGCCGTCGGCTCCGGTGTACGCGGCGAGGTCGGCCGGGACCGTGGCGTGGACCTCGGCCGAGGCGCCCGGGTCGAGGGGGACGCGGGCGTAGCCGACGAGCCGTGCCTCGGGGAGGGCGACGGTGCCGACCGGGTCGTGGAGGTAGAGCTGGACGACCTCGGTGCCGGGCCGGTCGCCGGTGTTGCGCACGGTCAGCTTGAGCGACACCTCGCCGTCGGTGCCGAACTCGGGCCCCTCGCAGCGCGGGGCGTCCCAGGCGAAGGTGGTGTACGAGAGTCCGTGGCCGAAGGGGTAGAGCGCGGTGGGGTCGATATTGCTGGGCCCGCCGTGCCGGCCGAGCGGCGGTGCGAGGTAGGGGGCGGGCTGGCCGCCGGGGGTGCGGGGGACGCCGACGGGGAGGCGGCCGGACGGTTCGACGCGGCCGGACAGCACCCCCGCGACGGCCGCGCCGCCCTCCTGTCCGGGGAAGAAGGCCTGCACGACGGCGGCGGCCCGGTCGGCCCAGCGGCCGAGCGCGTAGGGCCGACCGCTGAGGACGACGATGACGGTCGGCGTCCCGGAGGCGAGTTTGTCTTCGAGCAACGCGCCCTGCCCGTACGGGAGTTCAAGGTCGGCGGCGTCGCAGCCCTCGCCCGACGAGCCGCGACCGAAGAGGCCCGAGCGGTCCCCCACCACGGCCACGCAGACGTCGGCGCGCGCGGGGTCGGCCACGAACTCGGCTCTCGGCAGCTCCGCGCGCAGCGCCTGCGCGAAGGTCGGGATGTCGACGCCGGTGGGCAGTTCGGGGTGGTTGACGCCGACGTGGCGCGGGAACGTGTAGCAGCCGAGCATCGCCGCCTGCTCGTCGGCGAGGGGGCCGACGAGTGCGATGCGCAGGCCGTCCGTCTCCGGGAGCGGCAGCAGCCCCGAGTCGTTGGCGAGGAGGACCACGGACTCCTGCGCGACCTTCGACGCCAGCTCACGCATCTGCGGAGGGTTCAGGTCGACGGGCTCTCCCGCGCCCACCGGCTCCCACTCCGGGTCGAGCAGCCCCAGTTCGCACTTCTGCGTGAGGACGCGCAGCGCCGCCCGGTCGAGCGCGTCCTCCGGGAGCGCCTCGTCCGTCGCGAAGCAGTGGGCGGCCGGGAGTTCGACGTCGACGCCTGCCGCGAGCGCGAGCCTGCCCGCCTGCGCCGCCGAGGCGGCGACCCGGTGGGCGGACTCCAGGAACGCGATGCCGAAGTAGTCGGAGACGACGGTGCCGCCGAACCCCCACTCCTCGCGCAGCAGCCCGGTGAGCAGTTCCGTGTGCGCGTGTGCGGGCAGTGCGTCGACGTCGTTGTAGGCGGCCATCACGGAGCGGGCGCCGCCCTCGCGCAGCGCCATCTCGAACGGCGGCAGGATCACGTCCGCCAGCTCGCGCGGGCCGAGCGGGGCGGGCGCGTGGTTGCGGGCCCCGCGCGAGGCCGAGTAGCCGGCGAAGTGCTTGAGCGTGGCGACGATCCCGGCGGCTTCGAGGCCGCGGACGTAGGCGGTGCCGATGGTGCCGACGAGGTGCGGGTCCTCGCCGATCGACTCCTCGGTGCGGCCCCAGCGCGGGTCGCGTACGACGTCGAGGACCGGGGCGAGGCCCTGGTGGATGCCGACGGCGCTCATGGAGGCGCCGATGGCCCGCGCCATCTCCGTGATCAGCGCGGGGTCGAAGGTGGCGCCCCAGGCGAGCGGGGTCGGGAACACGGTGGCCTGCCAGGCGACGAAGCCGGTCAGGCACTCCTCGTGGGCGAGCGCCGGAAGTCCGAAGCGGTTGCCGGCGCGGATGCGGCGTTGCAGGTCGGCGAGGCGGGCGGCGCCCTCCGCGGGCTCCACGGGGACCGTTCCGAAGGGCCGGGTGAGGGTGCCGAGGCCGTACGGCAGGAGGGCGTCGAGGTCCGCGCTGTCGGCGGCGTACTCGTGCTGTCCGGGCGCCACGGCGGCATCGGCGTCGGAGCCGACGGAGGCGCCCAGCCACACGCTGCACAGCTGGGCCGTCTTCTCCTCGGCGGTCATCCGGGCGAGCAGGTCCGCCGCCCGGACGTGGGCGGGAAGGGTGGTGTCCTGCCAGGGCTGAGCCATGGATCTCCTCAAGTGCGGGACGCGTTGCGGTCGTTGGCAGGGCGGTCAGCCCTTGGTGGCGCCCATCGTGATGCCGCCGATGAGCTGCCGTTCGGCGACGGCGTAGAAGCCGAGCGCGGGCACCATCGCGAGGACGAGGTAGGCGAAGACACGGGCGATGTCCGTGGCGTACTGGCCCTGGAACTGCTGGACACCGACGGGGATCGTCCACCAGGTGGGCTCGGTGAACACGAGCAGCGGGAGCAGGAAGTTGTTCCAGCTCGTCACGATGGCGAGGACGGAGACGGTACCGAGCGCGGGGCGCGCCATGGGCAGCAGGACCCGCCAGAAGAAGCCGAACGGGGAGCAGCCGTCGAGGGTGGCGGCCTCCTCCAGCTCGCCGGGGATCTCCCGGAAGAAGCCGCGCAGGATGACGATGGTCATGGGCAGCCCGAACGCGGCCTGGGGCAGGATCACGCCCAGCGGGTTGTCGAGGAGCCCGAAGGTGCGCAGCAGGATGAACAGCGGCAGGATCGCCACGGCGAAGGGGAACATCAGGCCGACGGTGAAGAGAGTGAACATCAACTCCCTTCCCTTGAAGGCGAACCGGGCGAGCGCGAAGGCCGCTAGCGCCGCCGTGCCGACGGTGAGGACCGTGGTGCCGACCGCGATCAGCGTCGAGGAGCCGAGCATCCGCCAGAACGAACCGGAGGCCAGGATGTCCGTGTAGTTGGACACGACCCACGGCGACGGCAGCCCGAAGGCGTTCTGTGACAGCTGGTCGGTGGACTTGAACCCGGACACCAGCGCGTACAGGAGCGGGGTGACCATGACGACGCCGACCAGCCACACGATGACGTACAGCGGTGTGGAGCGCAGGCGCCGGCGCGCGGCGGGGCCGAGGGCCGCCATCAGGTGACTCATCGGGTGGCTCGCATGTTGGTGAGGGCTCCTTCGGTGTCCCGGCGCAGCACGTACCGCTGGTAGGCGACGGCGAAGACGAGGCTGATGAGGAACATCGCGATGCTGATCGCGCTGGCGTAGCCGATCTGGTAGCGCTTGAAGCCGAACTGGAACAGGGAGACGGCCATCGTCTCGGACTGGTGGTCAGGGCCGCCCTGCGTGGTGACCCACACCAGGTCGAAGAGCTGGATGGCGCCGATGACGGACAGGAAGGCGCTGATCCGGATGGTGGGTCCGAGCAGCGGCAGCGTCACGTTGCGAAAGCGCTGCCAGGCGTTCGCCCCGTCGATCCGCGCGGCCTCGTGCAGCTCAGGCGGGATGCCCTGAAGGCCTGCCAGGTACAGCATCATGTGGAAGCCGAAGTACTTCCACATCATGACGAGGAACAGGGTGGGCAGCACCCAGTCCTGGTCGGCGAACCAGAGTCCGCCGAGGCCGTCGAGGCCGATGGAGCCGAGCACCTTGTCGGCGAGCCCCTCGTCAGGCGCGAAGATCATGGAGAACAGGACGCCGGTGATGACCTCGGACAGGACGTACGGGGCGAAGAACAGCATCCGGTAGACGGCTCGGCCGCGCAGCTTCTGGTTGAGCAGGACGGCCATCGCGAGCGCGAACGGGAGCTGGAGTCCGACGGAGGCGAGGACCAGGAGCAGTCCGCGCCACAGGTCGCCGAGGAAGACCGGGTCGCCGAAGAGGCGGGTGTAGTTGTCGGCGCCGGCGAAGTCCGACGGCGCCCCGAAGCCGCCCCAGTTGAAGAAGCTGACGTACAGCGCGTAGAGGATGGGCGTGAGCACGAGCAGGGCGAACAGGAGGAGGGCGGGCACCGTGAACGAGAAGGCGGTCAGCCAGTCCCGCATCCGGCGCGCCAGTGGGCGCCGGTTCGGTGCCGGGGCGGCCTGCTCCTTGACGGGAGCGGGCCGCGCGTCATTGATCTGAGTCGAAGTCATGGCTGCTTACTGGCTCTTGGCGACCTGGGTGATGGAACGGGCGGCCTGCTCGGGCGACTTGGCGCCCGCGATGAGGGCGGCGACCGAGTCGTTGATCTCCTGGCCGAGCGCGGGCGGGTAGGCCTGGTCGAGGTAGAGCTGGAATCCGGTCGCCTTGTCCAGGGCGGCGGAGACGACCTTGAGGTTGGGGTCGGTGAGGGAGCCGATGGCGTCCTTGAGGGCCGGCATCAGGTTGGCCTTCTTCACCAGGAGCTTGTCGGACTCGGGCGACATGAAGAACTTCAGGAAGTCGACGGCCGCCCTGGGCGCGCCCTTGCGCACGGCGTAGCCGCCGCCTCCGCCGAAGATGTCGTATCCGTCGCCCTTGCCGCCGGCGACCGTCGGGAACGTGAAGAAGCCGAGGTCCTTGCCGACGCCCTTGCCCGCGTCGGCCTGCACGACCGGTGCCCACTGGCCCATCAGCTCCATCGCGGCCTTGCCGTTGCCCATGGTGGCGGCCTCGCCGCCCGGCGTGGAGTACGCGGCGCCGAGGAAGCCCTTCTGGAACGGCTTCAGGGCGACGAGTTCCTTGAGCCGCTCGCCCGCCTTGACGAAGTCGTCGCCGGTGAAGTCCTTGGCTTCCGCGGCCTTCTTCATTCCGTCGACGCCGGCGATGCGCATCGCCAGGTAGGCCCAGTAGTACATGCCGGGCCACTTCTCCTTGCCCGCGAGGGCGATGGGCGTGATCCCGGCGCTCTTCAGCTTCTTGACGGCGTCGAGGTAGTCGCTCCAGGTGGCGGGCGGGCTCGTGACACCGGCCTTCTTGAAGTGCGCCTTGTTGTACCAGAAGCCGACGCCGCCGATCTCCATGGGCATCGCGTACATCTTGCCGTCGAACTTGTAGGGGTCGGGGGCCACGCCCACGAACCGGTCGGACAGCGGCTCGATGGCCTCGGTGAGGTCCTCGACGAGGCCCGCGTCGATCTGCTGCTCGAGGATCCCGCCGCCCCAGGTGTGGTAGATGTCCGGCAGCTTCCCCGAGCTGGTCAGCGCGGTCAGCTTCGACTTGTACGCGTCGTTCTCCAGCGTGACGAGCTTGATGCGCACGTCGGGGTGCTCGGCCTCGAACGCCTTGGCCCGCTCGGGCCAGACGGTCTTCGACGGCTCCGTGGTCTGGATGTTCCACCACTCGACGACCGTGCGGCCCTTGCCGTCGGTGGCACCGGATTCGGAGCCCGAACAGGCGGAGAGACCGGCGGCCCCGAGGCCCACGGCGGAGGCGGTCCCCAGGAACCGCCGGCGGGACAGGGCCGCGGCGACGGCGGACGGGGACACAGCGGCTCGGTCGAACACTGGCATGGCGCACCTTCCGGAAGGAATCCGAAAACTATCGGTAGATGGCCAGGGAAGTTACGGGCATACAACAGGGGCGTCAACGCCCTTAACAAAAAAGGCTGTTGACGCCCCTGAGGCGGCTGCGGCGGAGCTACCCGTTCCGCGGCGCCGCCGTACTGGCCCTGACCACGAGTTCCGTCGCCAGATCGACGCGCGGAGCCGCGGGTTCCACGGAACGGGCCAGGTCGAGCGCGGTACGAGCCGCCAACTTGCCCATGTCGGACAGCGGTTGGCGCACCGTGGTGAGCGGCGGAGCCGACCATCGGACTTCCGGAAGGTCGTCGAAACCGACGACGCTCAGATCCTCGGGCACGCGCAGGCCGCGCCGCCGCAGCGCCTCGATCGCGCCGAGCGCCATCTGGTCGCTGGCCGCGAAGATCGCGGTGGGCGGCTCGTCGAGATCGAGCAGCCGGTCGCAGCCGGCGAACCCGGACGCGTGGTAGAAGTCTCCCGGCACGATCAGCTCGTCCTCGATGGGCACGCCCGCGACGTCGAGCGCGGCCCGGTACCCGTCGAGCCGGGCCCGCGAGCACAGCAGCCGCGGCGGCCCCTGGACGAAACCGATGCGCCGATGGCCGAGCCCCAGCAGATGCTCGGTGGCCGCCATCCCGCCCGCCCAGTTGGTGGCGCCGATGGTCGGCGCGTCCGTCACGGGCGAGCCCGCCGGGTCGATCACCACCAACGGCACGCCCAGGCGCTGCAGTTCGTCCCGCAGACCGGATTCCAGCACCGACGTCACCAGGATCACGCCGTCCGACGCGCGGGCCCGCAGATTGGTCATCCACTCCCGCGCGGCGCCCGCCCGGTCGTGGATGGCGGAGACGACCGTCCCCACGCCCGACTCGTGCGCGACCTCCTCCACGCCCCGGATGATCTCCACGGCCCACGGGCTGTCCAGGTCGTTGAAGACCAGGTCGAGCAGGGCCGCCCGGTCCCCGGGCGCGGGCGCCCGCCGCTGGTAGCCGTGCCGGTGCAGCAGGTCCTCGACACGGGCCCGGGTGCCGGGCGAGACGTCGGAGCGCCCGTTGACGACCCGCGAGACCGTCGGCACGGACACCCCCGCCTCCCGCGCGATCTCGGTGATCGTCACCTTGGCCGGCCCCTCAGGGCTCCGCGTGGCTGCCTTGCGCTGAGTGCCTTCCCCGGCCACGTTCCCCACCTCCGTCGACATGTCCGTCCGGATCCGGATCCGATAATTCTCCGAACGTCTTCCGGAAACCGTAGAACATGCCGACCGAAGTGTGCCGGTCAAGCCGCAGTTCTTTGCGGCCTGTTGATCAGGTGCGTGCCGGTGGGCGCCCCGGGGTCAGGACTGCGCCACGTCCAGGGCGCTGATGCCGATGCCGCCGCTCGCCTCCCCGGGTTTGCGGCTGCGCATCCTCAGGCGCAACGACCGGCCGCGTACCGCGTCGAAGGTGAGGACGGTGGGCTCGCCGGAGCCGGCGGCCCAGTCGATGTCGACATCTTCGACGCCCTTGTACGTCTCGCCGTCGCCGACGGCCACCTCGATCGCGGCGGGCAGGGAGTGGGTGGCGTCGACCGTGAAGGACACCTCGACGCGGCCGACCTGCCGTTCCTGCGCCCAGGTCAGCGAGACCCAGTCGTCGGGGCGGGCCCCGTTGAATGCGGGCAGGAGGGCGGTGGCGGCCTTGTTGAAGGCGTTGGACCACTGGGTGGCCGGGTCGCCGTCGAGCATCGCGGCGGGAAGTGTCTTGGCGGCGCCCGAGTAACTGGCGTCGGCGTGCGGGTACTTGGTGGCTCCCGGTCCGGGGTCGGGGGCGAAGGGATCGGCCGGGGTGACCGGCTGCCCCGCGGGTCCCGTGACCCGCAGGGTCACCTTGCCCTGCCGCAAGCCCTTCGCGCGCGCCGTGACGGTGAGGCCGCCGGGCTCGGTGCCCGCACGCACGATGGCGAGCGCGAGGCCGTGGAACGTCGTACGGGTACTGGCCTGATAGCGCTCGGCGGACTCCTGCCGCCCGTTGTCGACACCCGCCAAGTGCCCGCCCTTGACGTCGAATTCGAGGAGCCGCGCGGCGTCGGGGACGATGGTTCCCTTCGCGTCGACGACCTCCGCGGTGACGAAGGCGAGGGCCCGCCCGTCCGCCGCGACCGCCTTCCGGTCCGCCGTCAGCCGCACGGCATGCGGGGCGCCCGCCGTCCGCAGCACATCGGTGGCCACGGTCTTGCCGCCACGCCGCGCGACGGCTTTCAGTTCACCGGCCGCGAAGGGCACCTTCCACGTCAGGTGCAGCTTGCCCGCGCTGCCGTTCGGCGAGGTGTAGCTGCCGGGGTAGGGGCCGGAGGTGACGGTCTTGTCGTCGTGGGTGGCCTCCGTGGTCTCCAGGTACGGGCGGCCGTCGACGGTCTTCTTCTCGTCGAAGGAACGCACGCCCAGCGAACGGCCGTTGAGGTACAGCTCGACCTCGGCGACGTTCGCGTACGCCCACACCTCCACCTCCGCGCCCTTCTCGTGCGTCGTCCAGTCCATGGGCAGCAGATGCACCATCGGCTCGTCGACCCACTGGCTGCGGAAGAGGTGGTACATGTCCTTCGGGAAGCCCGCCGTGTCGACCGCGCCGAAGAACGACGCCTTCACCGGGAACACGTCGTACGGGGTGGGCTCGCCGAGGTAGTCGATGCCCGACCACAGGAACTCGCCGGCGAAGAAGCGCCGGTCACGGTCCTTCTTCAGGCCGTACTCGCCGCTCATGGTCCAGGAGGCGAGGTTGTTGTCGTACGAGGAGGTGGCGCGCTTGCCCGGCGTGTGATTCTCGCCGGTGTTGAGGCGCTCGGGCTCCTGGTACGTGCCGCGGCTGGACGTCTCGGAGGAGGACTCGGACTCGAAGAGGAACAGGTGCGGGTAGCGCTTGTGCAGCGCGTCGACGGAAGCCGCGGTGTTGTAGTTGAGGCCGAGCCCGTCGAGCCCCGCGACGATCTTGTCTGCGGGTGAGCCGACGGCGGGCAGCGAGCGGTACTTGTCGGAGCCGATGACGATGGGGCGTGTGCCGTCGAGTTCCTTGATGTCGGCGGTCAGGCGCTCCGCCATGGCGATGCCCGAGGTTTGGGTGGAGTCGGGGATCTCGTTGCCGATGGACCACATGAGGACGGCCGGGGAGTTGCGGGCGGCGCGCACCATCTCGGCGATGTCGGCGTCGGAGTGCTCGTCGAAGAAGCGCCCGTAGTCGTAGGTGTTCTTGCCGGTGCGCCAGCAGTCGAAGGCCTCGACGAGCATGATCAGGCCGAGGTCCTCGCAGGCCTCGATCACCTCCGGCGCGGGCGGGTTGTGCGAGGTGCGCAGCGCGTTGACACCCATGGACTTCATGATGGTCAACTGGCGGCGGACGGCGTCGGGTTGCACGGCGGCGCCGAGCGCACCGAGGTCGTGGTGCAGGTCGACGCCCTTGATCTTGGTGTGTGTGCCGTTGAGCGAGAGGCCCTGGTCGGGGTCGAAGGTGGCATGCCGGAGGCCGAAGCGGGTGCGGTAGGTGTCGACGGTGCGGCCGTCGACGCGCAGGTCGGTGACGAGGGTGTAGCGGTTGCCCGGGGTCTCGATGGACCACAACTCGGGCTTGTCGAGGCGCAGTTGTGCGTGATCGGTCCTGCCGTCCTTGCCGACGCCCGTGAGGGTCGACTCGATGCGGGCCACGCGGCGGCCCTTGGCGTCGCGGACCGTGGAGAGGACCGTCACGTCGCCCGAGGTACCCACGACGGTGGTGCGCACGTCGACGGTGGCGTAGCCCTTCTTCAAGGTCTGCGCGAGGTCGGGCGTGGTGACGAAGGTGCCCCAGCGCTGGACGTGCACCGGTTCGGTGACGACGAGGCGGGCGTTGCGGTAGATGCCGCTGCCGGAGTACCAGCGGCTGCTGGGCAGCCGGTTGCGGACCTCGACGGCGAGCAGATTGGGGGTGGCGCCGTCGATGTGCAGCAGGTCGGTGATGTCGTGGGCGAACCCGGTGTAGCCGTACGGGTGGTGGGTGACGAGCTCGCCGTTCACATACACGTTGGCGTCCATGTAGACGCCGTCGAACTCGACGGAGATCCGCTTGCCCGCGTACGCCTTCGGCACCGTGAACGTCTTGCGGTACCAGCCGAGCCCTCCGGGCAGGAAGCCCGTACCGCTCGTCGTGTTGTGCTCGGCGGTGGGCGTCTGCTCGATGGACCAGTCGTGCGGGATCGCGACCTTCCGCCACTTCGTGTCGTCGAAGTCGGGGCTCTCGGCGTCGGCGTACGCGCCGGTCGGGTCGGTGATGCCGTCCGGGCTGACCAGCGCGAAGCGCCAGCCGTCGGCGAGGTCGACGGTGCGGCGGCCGACACTGCCGGCGCGGCCTTCGGCGGCGCGGGCCGCGGGCGCGGCGAGCGCACCCACGACGGGGGCGGCCGCGCTCGCGGCCAACACGGTTCTACGGCTGACGGATCTACGGCTAGCAGACATGCGGAAATCCCCTCGAAGCCAACATGACTCGCCACAAGCGAACGTGAGTCAACAGATTCTTGTGGCTTCGTGTGGGGATTAGTCAAGAGCCTTACAGAACAACCTGGTTGGCACCCCGCGAGGCGACACGTACCTCAGGTGTCACCGATCGTCGGATACGGGAACTTGACCCCGGTGCCACCGTCCACGACGAGCGTCTGCCCGGTGACGTACGCGGAGAGCGGCGAGGCCAGGAAGAGGAGCGCGGCGGCGATGTCGGCGGGTTCGGCGACGCGGCCGAGCGGGGCGTTCGCCGCGTTGGCGGCGCGGCCCTCCTCGCCGAGCAGCCCCGCGACGCGCGGCGTCCACACGACGCCGGGCGCCACCGCGTTGACCCGCACGCCGCGTGGCCCGTACTCGACGGCGGCCGTGCGCACCAGCGACATCAGGCCCGCCTTGGCGGCCCCGTACACGCCGTGCAGCGGGGCTGCCGTGAGCCCGGAGACCGAGGCCACGAACACCAGCGGCCCGCCGCCCGCCGCCGCCACTGCCGCTCCCCCGTACTGAACGGCGAGCCAGGCGTGCCGGAGCACCAGGTCGAAGTGCCACTGCCACGCGTCGTCGTCGAGCGCGTCCAGGGCCTCGTAGCGGGCCATGCCGACAATGTCGACGACACCGCCGACCGACCCCAACTCCCGTTGCGCGTAAACGAAAAGGCCCTCCACTTCCTGCCGCCGCGTGACGTCCGCGACGTACGGCACACCACCCGTCTGCGCCGCGACCGCCTCCGCCCGCGCGCTGTCGACGTCCACGCACAGCACGCGCGCGCCCGCCGAGGTGAGCGCGTGGGCGGTCTGCCGGCCGATGCCGTTGCCCGCGCCGAGCAGGACGAAGGTCCGGCCGTCGAGGCGGTGCAGGGCGGCGTAATCGGGGACGGTGGTGTCATCGAGGGGCTCACCCGCGGGGGAGGTCACGACGCGGCCGACTTTGGCTGGTACGCAGTCGACTTCGGCTGGTACGCGGCCAGTTCGGGGATGACTTCCTTGCCGAGGATCTCGATGGTGCGCAGGATCTCCCGGTGTTCCAGGTAGCCCCACTGGACGTAACAGATGAGCTGGTCGATGCCGAGGTCCGCGTACCGCTTGGCCTTGCGGACGATGGTCTCCGCGTCGCCGATGAGGATCATGTCACCGGCGTCGAAGTCGGCGACGGGGACGTTCCCCTCGATGATCGGGTTCAGCAGCGGAAAGGTCTCGTCGCGCTCCTTCGCGGACAGGTGCGGCAGCTCCCAGTCGAGGGTGAACTGGGCGAGGTTGCGGTACCACCAGGCGACCGAGTCCCAGACGCGCCGGGAGGGGCGGTCGGCGGCGTGCACCAGGGTGTAGGCGGCGACCTTGTCCGTGGTGACACCCGTGATCGGGCTCGGGGCGCGGGCCGCCGCCCGGTACGCGGCGACCTGCCGGCCCATCGCCTCCAGCGGCTGCATGATCGAGAAGGACAGCAGCCCGAGCCCTGCCGCGCCCGCGACCTCCGCGGACCCGGCCGATGTGGCCGCCATCCAGCACGGCGGATGCGGGTCCTGCACGGGCTTGGGGGTGACCATGCGGCGCGGGAAGCTGTACCGCTCGGACTCGTACTGGAAGTACTCCTCGCGCCACATGCCGGTGACGATCTCGATGGCCTCGCGCCAGTCGGCCCGCGACAGCTCCCTGTCGACGCCGAACGCGGTCTGCTCCATGGGGGTCGACCGGCCGGTCCCCCACTCCACGCGCCCGTCCGAGAGCACGTCCACGGTGGCCACCTTCTCGGCGAGCCGGGGCGGCGGCGTGAAGCCGAACGGGGTGAGGGTGACACCGAAGCCGAGCCGGATACGTTCGGTCAGCGCCGCCAGATGGCCGAGCAGCACCTCGGGCGCGGGACAGTGCGAGCGGCCCTCCCGGAAGTGGTGCTCCACCGCCCACACCGTGCGAAAGCCCATCCGGTCCGCGAGCCGGATCTGCTCGACGGCCTCCCGGTAGGCGCGCTGCTCGGCGGCGCGCTGGCCGTGCGGGTGGGAGCCCTGCCAGGGCTTCGGTACGTCGATCTCGTACAGCACGTCGAGGTCCATGGCGCGCTCCTCCGGTAGTCGGTCCGGTGGGGATGCGGGGCGACGATGCGGGAGATCTGACGAAGAGTCAATAGAGACGGGGGCCGGCCGCGGGGACGCCCGTGGAACCCGGAATGTCCGGACTCCGGTTAGCGTTGTCCGCGAGGACGGACAACCTGGTGGAAGGCGGCACACCGTGCACGGCGAGTACAAGATCCCTGGCGGCAAGCTCGTCGTCGTGGACGTGGACGAGGTGGGCGGGGTCCTGCGGGACGTCCGCGTCGCGGGCGACTTCTTCCTGGAACCGGACGACGCGCTCCTCGCGATCAACGCCGCGCTCGAAGGCGCCCCCGCCGACGCCGACACCGCCGCCCTCGCCGCCCGGATCGACGCGGCGCTGCCGCCCGGCACGACCATGCTCGGCCTGACGACGGAGGGTGTCGCCACGGCGGTGCGCCGCGCACTGGCCCAGGCCACGGACTGGCGGGACTACGACTGGCAGCTGATCCACGACGCGCCCCAGTCCCCCGTCCTGCACATGGCGCTCGACGAGGTGATGGTGGAGCAGGTCGCGCTGGGCAAGCGCCCGCCGACCCTGCGGGTGTGGGAGTGGGACCGCCCCGCGGTGATCATCGGCAGCTTCCAGTCCCTGCGCAACGAGGTCGACCAGGAGGGCGTGGAACGGCACGGCGTGACCGTCGTGCGCCGGGTCTCGGGCGGCGGCGCGATGTTCGCGGAACCCAAGTCCACGATCACGTACTCCCTCGCCGTCCCGGAATCCCTGGTCTCCGGCCTCTCCTTCCAGGACTCCTACGCCTACCTCGACGACTGGGTGCTCGGCGCGCTGGCCGACATGGGCATCAAGGCCTGGTACCAGCCGCTGAACGACATCGCCACGGACGTCGGCAAGGTCGCGGGCGCCGCGCAGAAGCGGGTCGCGGCCGGGCAGGGCGCGGTGCTGCACCACGTGACGATGTCGTACGACATCGACGCCGACAAGATGGTCGACGTGCTGCGCATCGGCAAGGAGAAGCTGTCCGACAAGGGCACGAAGAGCGCGAAGAAGCGGGTCGATCCCTTGCGCCGCCAGACCGGCCTCCCGCGCGAGGAGGTCATCACCCGCATGATCGACTCGTTCCGGAGCCGCTACGGCCTGACCGAGGACAAGGTCACCGACGAGGAACTGTCCCGCGCCCGCGACCTCGTCCGCACCAAGTTCGGCACGGACGAGTGGACGGCGCGGGTGCCGTAGCCTCCGGCCGGGACCGGGTCTGGGGCTGGGGCTGGGGGCTGGGGGCTACACGGTGGCCTGGTCGCTGTCGCGGAACTCACCCCAGCCGTGCCAGCGCTCGATCTCCATGACCGCGGTGAAGCGGGCGCGGTCGCGCTCCGGGTAGGGGCCGCCCGCGTAGTGAGTCGAGATCCGGTCGATGTCGGCGAGACCCTTGTCCTCGCGGATCTCCACGACCCGGCCGATGAGGGTGATGTGGGTGTACCAGCTGTCCTTGTCGAGGACGGTGAGGGTGAGCCGCGGGTCCCGGCGCAGATGCCCGAGACGGACCCGCCCCTCGTCCATGTTGAGCAGCACGCGGCCGTCCTCCCAGAGGTACCAGGTGGCGGCGGACACGGGCGACCCGTCCGACCGGAGGGTGGCGACGGTGGCCGGATTGGCCCGCTCCAACATGCCAACGGCTTCGGCGGACAGCGGGGGCTTGGACACGATTCCTCCTGCTACGTCGAGTGGTACGCGGTCGACACTAGTGACCGCGCGCCTGGGCCGCTCGGTCGGCCAAATCAAGCCCCGCCGGCGATTGAGGCGCGGGGTCCGGGGCAGAGCCCCGGGGCGGAGGACGGTCCACCGCAACGCGTCCGGTCACAGCAACCGCAGAAGCGCATGCAACGCCGGATTGTCATTCGCCTTCCGCCACACCAGATGCAACTCGACCGGCGTCGCATCGGAGAGCTCCAGCGGGCGGAACGCGATCCCGGGAAACCGCATCTGCGCGGCCGATTCCGGCACGAACGCGATCCCCCACCCCGCGTGCACCATGGCCAGCAGACTGTGCACCTGGCTGAGGTACTGCGTGAACCGCGGCCGCACCCGGGCCTCACGGAAGATGCTGACCAGCAGCTCGTGGAAGTAGCGCGCCTCGATGGGCGAGTACATCAGCACGTCCTGGCCGTCGAACTCGCCCATCGGCAACGGCCCTTCGCCCTCGGCGAGCGGATGCCCGCTCGGCACCGCGGCGAGCAGCCCCTCGCGCGTGGTCGAGCGGGTCTCCAGGTCGGGGCCCGTGCTGGAGGGCCGGATCATGCCGAGGTCCAGGGACCCCTCGGTGAGGGCCTCCAGCTGGTCGCGGGTCACCTTCTCCCGCAGCACGATCTCCGTGCCGGGCATCGAGGTCCGGGCGACGTCGAGCAGCGGGCCGAGCGCGGAGTAGGCGCTCGCCGCGGTGAACCCGACGGCGATGGCGCCCGCCTCACCCGTGGACACCTGCCGCGCGGCGAGCGTGGCGGCCTCGGCCTGCCGCAGGATCGTGCGCGCCTCGTTGAGGAAGGCACGGCCCGCCGGGGTGAGGCGGACGGTGCGGTTCGTCCGGTCGAGGAGCTGCACGTCCAGCTCGTGCTCCAGGAGCTGGATCTGCCGGCTGAGCGGGGGCTGTGTCATCCGCAGCCGTTCGGCGGCGCGCGTGAAGTGCAGTTCCTCCGCGACGGCCACGAAGCTCGACAGCTGCGCAAGCGTGAACAACGATGCCCTCCAGGTATTGGATCATCCAAAAACTATGTTTGACGTGGATTAATCGCCGACCTTAGCGTCAACGGGAATCATCGGCTCACACCCCCAGGGATTCGCAGTGGCGACCAGCATGCCCGCAGCCAGTTCAGCCGCCTCCCGTCAGGGCGAGGCGACCCTCGACACCATCGCCCGGATCAAGCTCTCCTCCGTCACGCTGCCCCTCGCGACGCCCATCAGCGACGCCAAGGTGCTCACCGGCCGGCAGAAGCCGATGACCGAGGTCGTCTTCCTGTTCGCGGAGATCGAGACCACCGGGGGCCACTCCGGCATCGGCTTCGGCTACTCCAAGCGCGCGGGCGGCCCCGCCCAGTTCGCGCACGCCAAGGAGATCGCCGACAACCTGATCGGCGAGGACCCCAGCGACATCGGCCGCCTGTGGACGAAGCTGGTGTGGGCCGGTGCCTCCGTCGGCCGCAGCGGCGTCGCCACGCAGGCCATCGCCGCCATCGACATCGCCCTGTGGGACCTCAAGGCCAAGCGGGCCGGGCTGCCGCTCGCGAAGCTGCTCGGCGCCCACCGCGACTCGGTGCAGACCTACAACACCTCCGGCGGCTTCCTGCACACGCCGACCGAGCAGGTCCTCGAGAACGCCACCGCGTCCCTGGCCAGCGGCATCGGCGGCATCAAGATCAAGGTCGGCAACCCGGACCGCAAGGCCGACCTCGCCCGCCTGACCGCCGTACGCGAACACATCGGCGACGACGTGCCGTTGATGGTCGACGCCAACCAGCAGTGGGACCGGCCGACCGCCCAGCGCATGGGCCGGGCCATGGAGGAGTTCGGCCTCGTCTGGATCGAGGAGCCGCTCGACGCCTACGACGCCGAGGGCCACGCCGCGCTCGCCGCCTCGCTCGACACCCCCGTCGCCACCGGCGAGATGCTCGCCTCGGTCGCCGAACACGTCGAGCTGATCAAGGCGAACGCCTGCGACATCATCCAGCCCGACGCCCCGCGCATCGGCGGCATCACCCAGTTCCTCAAGCTGGCCGGCCTCGCCGAGCACCACAACCTGCAACTGGCCCCGCACTTCGCGATGGAGATCCACCTCCACCTCGCCGCCGCCTACCCGATCGAGCCGTGGGTCGAGCACTTCGACTGGCTGGAGCCGCTGTTCAACGAGCGCCTGGAGACCCGCGACGGCCGGATGCACGTCTCCTCCCGGCCGGGCCTCGGCATCACCCTGAGCGAGCAGGCCCGCGCGTGGACGGTCGCGACCCACGAGGTCGGCGCCCGCCCGTAACCCGCCGCTCCCCCGCCCTCTGGCGCGGGCCCCGCTGACGGACAGCGCGGGGCCCGCGCCAGAGCCATGTCCGGAGCACCTCTCCATACTGTGCGGGTATCAGTGGATGCAAAAACAGTGTTGGACGCGCATGAGTGACGCCTCGTAATGTCGTACTCACACCCGCTCTTCACCGACCTCACCACCCCGCAGGAGCAGACCACCCATGTCCTCGTTCACCCCGTCGGAGCTCGGCCAGCGCATCGGCTCGGGCCTGCTCTCCTTCCCCGTCACCCACTTCACGGCCGACGACCTCGCGTTCGACGAGGCCGCCTACCGCGCCAACATCGAGCGTCTGTCGGCGTACGAGGTCGGCGGGCTCTTCGCCGCGGGCGGCACCGGCGAGTACTTCTCGCTCACCGCCGCCGAGACGGACCGAGTGGTGACGGCGGCCGTGCAGGCGGCGCCCGAGGGCACCCCGATCCTCGCCCCGGCCGGATACGGCACGCGAACCGCGATCGAGTACGCGCGGGCGGCCGAACGGGCGGGCGCCGACGGCCTGTTGCTCTTCCCGCCCTACCTGACGGAGGCCTCGCAGGACGGCCTCGCCGAGCACGTCGAAGCGGTCTGCAAGGCGACGGACCTCGGTGTCATCGTCTACGGCCGGGCCAACGCCCAGTACAGCGCGGACACCCTGGCCCGCGTCGCCGAGTCCTGCCCGAACCTGATCGGCTACAAGGACGGCGTCGGCGACATCGACGCCATGACCCGCATCTACACGCGGCTCGGCGACCGCTTCACCTACGTCGGCGGGCTGCCGACCGCGGAGATGTACGCGCTCCCGTACCTCGAACTCGGCGTCACCACCTACTCGTCGGCCATCTTCAACTTCCTGCCGGAGTTCGCGCTCGACTTCTACGCCGCCGTCCGCGGCCGGGACCACGCCACCGTTCTCAAGCACCTGCGCGACTTCGTGCTCCCGTACACGGAGCTCCGCAACCGCAAGGCGGGTTACGCGGTCAGTATCGTCAAGGCGGGCATGACAGCGACGGGTCACCCTGCGGGCCCGGTCCGGCCCCCTCTTACCGACCTGACGGAGCCGGAACTCTCCGAGCTGAGCGGGCTCATCGAACGCGTCTGAGGCACCTTCGCCGCCACGTCACGGGGCTCCGCCCCGGACCCCGCTGCTCAATCGCCGCAGGGGCTAGAAATTCGCTCCAGGTCCCGCGCCGCCTGCTCAAGCAACGTACGCATCGCGGCCTCCGCCCCATCCGGATCCCCCGCCCGCACCGCCTCCAGGACCGCCCGGTGGCTCGGGACCGGGTCCTTGGGGTGGCGGCCCATGCCGTGCACGAGGCGGTCGCGGTGGGCGAGGCCCGCCGCGATCACCATCTCCATCCGCTCGAGCAGTTCGTTGTGGGAGGCCCGCAGCAGCGCACCGTGGAAGGCGAGGTCCGCCTCGACCGCGTGGGCCGCGCCGTCCTCGCCCTCCTCGCCCATCGCCTCGAGCGCCGCGTCCAGCGCCGCCAGATCGTCCGCCGTGCGGCGGCGCGCGGCGAGCCGGACCGCGGCGGGCTCGACGATGCCGCGCACCTCGTCCAGGTCGCCGAGCAGCGGATTGCCCGGGGCCGCCGCGAGGCCCCCGTCCACCGACTCGAACTGCCAGCGCAGCACGTCCGCGTCGAGCAGATGCCAGTCCGCGCGGGGCCGCACGAAGGTGCCGCGCTTCTGCCGGGCGTCGACCATGCCCTTCGCGGCGAGCACCTTCAGGGATTCCCGCAACGCGGTGAGGCTGACGCCGAGTTCGTCCTGGAGCGCGCCGAGGTCGAGGGTGTCGCCCTCCCCGATCCGGCCGCTCAGCACCCGGTGCGCGATGGTCTCCACGGTCTGCCCGTGCACTCCGCGGCGCGCGTACCCCGCCATGTCCTACCTGCTGTTCTCTCGAAGTCTCGGCCCGCCAAGTATCTCCGGGGCGGCCGACGTTCACCCCGTGTTCACGCCGATGACTTCACCACGCTCCATCCGCCGTCGACCACCAGGCTCGTCCCGGTCACGTACGAGGCGTCGGGCGAGGCGAGGAAGGCGATCGCGGACGCCACCTCGTCGGGGCTGCCGAAGCGGCGGGCGGCGGTCCCGGCGACGCTCGCCTCCCGCTCGTCCTGCGGGACCCGGTCCCACACCCCGGTCAGGATCGGCCCCGGCAGCACCGTGTTGACGCGCACCGACGGCCCGTACTCCACGGCGAGCTGACTGCTCAGCGACAGCAGTCCGCCCTTGGCCGCCGCGTACGCGGGGTGCCCGGGGATGCCGTGCCGGGCGTGCACGGACGAGACGAGGACCACCGCTCCGTCCTGCTCGCGCAGGTCGTCCAGGCAGGTCCGTACGCCGAGGAACGCGGCGGTGAGCCCGATGGACAGCTGACGGTTCCAGGACTCGGGCGAGGTCTCGTGCGCGGGGGCGACCTCGATCTTCACGGCGTTGCTGACCAGGACCGCGACGGGACCGAAGGTGTGCGCGGCGGTCAGCACCTCCCGCCAGGACTCCTCGCGGGCGACGTCGGCGGGCACGAACGCCGCGCGGGCGCCGTCCCGCCCGATCTCCTCGGCCACCTCGGACCCGTGCTTCTCGTCGATGTCGGCGAGCACGACGGCGGCGCCCTCCGCGGCGAGCCGGCGCGCGGTGGCGGCGCCGATGCCCGCGGCGGCTCCGGTCACGACGGCGGTCCGCCCGGCGAAGCGGTCGGTGGCACGCGGGGCTGTCATGGGCTGCCTCCTGGTTCCGGTGACCCGTAAACATGGTCATCCGCGGTTCGCCTGTTCAGGGGCTTGACCCCCTCCGTTCACGCTCCTATATTCCGCCACGTTAATTCCTAATTAATGGATTGAACAGACCGGGCACGACCAGCGAATCCAACGGATCGAGTGAGGTGCGATGCTCCACTTCGGCGCCGACTACAACCCCGAGCAGTGGCCCGAGGAGGTCAGGGCCGAGGACACCCGGCTGATGAAGGAGGCCGGGGTCACCATGGTCACGGCCGGGATCTTCTCCTGGGCCAAGGTCGAACCCCGGCCGGGCGAGTACGACTTCGGCTGGTTCGACCGTGTCATGGACGACCTCGCCGACGCGGGCATCCGGGTCTGCCTGGCCACCATGACCGCGTCCCCTCCGCCGTGGCTCTCGCGCCTGCACCCGGAGGTCCTCCCGGAGACCGAGGACGGCCGGCGCAAGTGGCCCGGCGGCCGCCAGCACTACTGCCCCTCCAGCCCGGTCTACCGGGAGCACGCCACCCGCCTCGTCGAGCGGCTCGCGACCCGCTACGCCGGTCACCCGGCTCTGGACACCTGGCACATCGGCAACGAGTACGGCTGCCACACCCGCCAGTGCTACTGCGACGTGTCGGCCGCCGACTTCCGCCGCTGGCTGCGCGAGCGGTACGGAACCGTGGACGCCCTCAACGAGGCCTGGTCCACGGCCTTCTGGTCGCAGCGCTACGACGACTTCGACGAGGTCCTGCCGCCACGCCTCGCCCCGACCTTCGCCAACCCGGCCCAGCAGCTGGACTATTGGCGCTTCAGCGACGACGCGCTGCGCCAGTGCTACCTCGCCGAGGAGGCGGTCCTGCGCCACGTCACACCGGGCGTGCCGATCACCACGAACCTGATGCCGAACCACAAGCCGGTCGACGCGTTCGCCTGGTCGCGGCACATGGACGTGATGGCGCTCGACCACTACCAGGACCCGTACGAGGCGGACCCGCACCTCACGGCCGCGTACAACTTCGACCTGATGCGCTCCGCGCGCGGCGGACAGCCCTGGCTGCTCCTGGAGCAGGCGCCCAGCGCGGTCAACTGGCGGCCCCGCAACAGCCCGAAGCAGCCCGGCCGGATGCGCCTGTGGAGCTGGCAGGCCGTCGCGCAGGGAGCCGACGCGGTCCTCTACTTCCAGTGGCGCCAGTCGCGCGGCGGCGCCGAGAAGTACCACTCGGCGATGGTGCCGCACGCCGGTACCGACACCCGTATCTTCCGCGAAGTGTCCGACCTCGGGCGGGAGTTGGCGTCCGTCCCAGAGATCGCGGGCACCCGCTCGACCGCCGACGCCGCGCTGCTCACCGACTGGAACAGCTGGTGGGCCCTGGAACTGGACTCGCACCCCTCCACGGCCCTGAACCAGACCGACATCAACCTCGCGCACCACCGCGCCCTGTTCGACGCAGGCGTGCCGTGCGACATCGTCCCGCCGGACCGCGACCTGTCCTCGTACCAGCTCGTCGTCGTGCCGAACCTGTACCTGCTCAGCCAGGAGAACGCCGAGCGGCTCGCGGCCTACGTCGAGGGCGGCGGGCACCTCGTCGTGTCCTTCTTCTCCGGCATCGTCGACGACTGCGACCGGGTCGAACTCGGCGGCTACCCGGCCCACTTGCGGCGACTGCTGGGCATCCGCACGGAGGAGTTCTGGCCGCTCGACGAGGGCCAACACCTCACCGTACGAGGCGAGTTGACAGGCCGGGCCGACCTGTGGTCCGAGGCCATCGACCTGGAGGGCGCCGAAGCCGTCGCCCGCTTCGAGGACGGCGAACTCGCGGACCGCCCGGCGGTGACCCGCCACTCGTACGGCGCCGGCACGTCCTGGTACGTCGGCACCCGCCTCGAACCGGCGGCGCTGCGGGCCCTGTTGGACAGGGTGCGCGCGCAAGCCGGGGTAGCCCCCGTCCTCCCGAACCTCCCCACAGCGGTGCAGGCGACCGTACGCGAGGGCGCGACCGGCCGCTTCCTGTTCCTGCTGAACCACGGGAAGGACGAGGCGACGGTCGCTCTCCCCGCACCGATGCGCGACCGCCTCGCGACCGACGCAACCCCCACCACTCGCATCACACTGCCGCCCTACGGCGTGGCCGTACTCGAATCAAGCCCCTGCGGCGATTGAGCAGCGGGGTCCGGGGCAGAGCCCCTCGACCGCAACGCCGTGCGGCCGCAATCGCGCACTGACAAGGAGGTCAGATGCCTCAACCACCCACCCGGCGAAAAGTCCTCACCTGGGCCGCAGCAACCGCCGCCACCCCCGCGGTAGCGGCCTGTGGCGAAACCGCCGGCGCCGCCCGCATGTCGAAGGACCACGGCCGCAAGCCGGGCCAGAAGGTCACCCTCAGGATCTGGACCTGGGTGCCGCTGCAGAAGGCGGTCGCCCTGTGGAACAAGCGCAACCCGGACATCCAGGTCGTCGCGCAGATGGTGCCCGCCAACACCTCCGGCGGCTACCAGAAGATGCACGCCTCCCTGAAGGCCGGCAACCCGCCGGACCTCGCCCAGGTCGAGTACTACGCGCTGCCCGAGTTCATGCTGGAGGGCGGCCTGACGAACCTGAGCGCCTTCGGGGCGGACAAGCTCAAGGAGCACTACGTCGACTGGCAGTGGAAGCAGGGCGTCTTCGCGGGCGAGACGTACGCGATCCCGCAGGCGTCAGGCCCCATGGGCCTGTTCTACCGCAAGGATCTCTTGGAGGAATGGGGCGCCGAGGCACCCCGGACCTGGGACGAGTACCGCGCCGTGGCGAAGAAGGCCAAGAAGCACGGCTCGTACATCACGGCCTTCCCGCCGTCCAACGCCCAGTGGTGGGCCTCCTTCCCCTGGCAGCGCGGCGCCCACTGGGTGCGCACCGAGGGAGACACCTGGATCGTCGACCTGACGTCTCCGGAGTCCCTTGAAGTCGCCGACTACTGGGACGGCATGGTCCGCGACCGCTTCACCCTGCAGACGCAGGACGCGCAGAGCGCCTTCTACAAGGGCCTGCAGACCGGGCAGTTGGCGACCTGGCCGGGCGCGCAGTGGTACGACGCGCTGATCCGCGGCAACGCCCCGCGCACCAAGGGCAAGTGGGCGGTGGCCGAACTGCCGCAGTGGGAGGCGGGCGCGCACGCCTCCTCGAACTGGGGCGGCTCGTCCACCGCGATCCTCCAGGGCTCCCAACACCCGGTGGAGGCACTGAAGTTCGCGCACTGGCTGAACACCGACCCGGACAGCATGAAGCTGCTGATCGAGGCCGGGTACGGCTGGCCGGCGGCGAAGATCGACCTTCCGAAGACGCCGCTCGGCAAGCCCGACCCGTTCTTCGGCGGCCAGCGCTACAACGAGGTCTTCCAGACCTCCGACCGCAACGTCGACACGTCCTGGCGGTACGCGCCGACCACCACGCAGTCCTTCACCCACATCCAGGACAACCTGGCGCTCGCCCTCGCGGGCAAGGGCACGTTCGTGGACGCGCTGAAGGACGCGCAGACCAAGTTCGTCGACGACCTCAAGGCCAAGGGACTCAAGGCGAGGAGCGCACGATGACGACATCGTCCGTGAAGTCCGCGCGCCCCGGCGACAAGGGCTCGGCGGGCACGGCCGCGGACCCGAAGCCCGCCAGGCGCCGCAACCGGCGGGCCAGGCCCGACCGCAAGGCGTGGCTGTTCCTCGGACCGTTCCTCGCGGTCTACCTGTTCGCGATGATCATCCCGGTGTTCTACGCGATCTACCAGAGCATGCTGAAGGTCGAGCGCTCCGGACCGCTCGGCCTCGGCTCCCCCGAGGTCGTCTTCGGCGGCCTCGACAACTACGCGATCGCGCTCCAACAGGACGCGTTCCTCGAGGGCTTCGGCCGGGTGCTGCTCTTCGGCATCGTGCAGGTCCCGGTGATGCTGCTGCTCGCGCTGGTCCTCGCGCTGCTGCTCGACCAGATCTCCGACCGCTGGGCCGGCCTGATGCGGGCGACGTACTTCCTCCCGTACGGCATCCCCGGCGTCATCGCGACGATCCTGTGGGGCTTCCTGTACGTGCCCGGCATCAGCCCGATCACCGAGATGCTCGGCGACCTGGGCTTCCAGCCGGACTTCCTCGGCCCCGACAACGTGCTGTGGTCCATCGCGAACATCGTGATCTGGGAGTTCGCGGGCTACAACATGCTGATCATCGTCGCCCAGCTGAAGTCGATCCCCGAGGAGCTGTACGAGGCCGCTCGGATCGACGGCGCCGGGCCCTGGCAGATCGCGCTGCGCGTCAAGATCCCCCTCGTCCGCCCGGCCCTCGTCCTCACCTGCGTGTTCTCCATCATCGGCACGATGCAGCTGTTCGCCGAGCCGCTCGTCCTGAAGAAGATCGCGCCGGCCGTCACCCCCGACTACACGCCGAACCTCAGCGCGTACTTCGACGCCTTCTCCAACGCCAACATCTATGTGGCCGCGGCCAAGTCCGTGATCCTCGCCGTCGTCGCGATGGTCCTGTCCTTCGGCTTCCTGAGCCTCGTCACCCGCAAGCAGAGGAGCGAGCGATGAGCGCCGTCGACGTCAAACAGCGCGAGCGCGTGACCACCGACCGGAAGCGCCGCTTCACGCCGGGCCGGATCGTACTGGTCGCGGTCCTCACCATCGCCGCGATCTACTTCCTCGTCCCTGTGTACTGGCTGGTCGTCGCGGCGACGAAGAACAACGACAGCCTCTACGGCTCGTTCGGCTTCTGGTTCGACAACCCGCAGCTGCTGCACAACCTGGGCAACGTCTTCTCCTACGACCACCACGTCTATCTCCAGTGGGCACTGAACTCGCTGCTGTACGCGGGGGTGGGCGCGGTGCTCGCCACGCTGTTCTCCGCGGCGGCCGGCTTCGCGCTCGCGAAGTACCGGTTCCGGGGCCGCGAGGCGGTCTTCAAGTTCGTCCTGGCGGGCGTCCTGCTCCCCTCCACGGCACTCGCCCTCCCCCTGTACCTCCTCTTCAGCAAGCTGCACCTGACGGACACGTACTGGGCGGTCCTGATCCCCAGCATCGTCTCCCCCTTCGGCGTGTACCTGTGCCGGATCTACGCGGAGGCCTCCATCCCGGACTCGCTCCTGGAGGCGGCGCGGGTGGACGGCGCGGGCGAGGAGCGGATCTTCGCCACCCTCGTCCTGCGCATCATGACGCCGGCGCTCGTCACGGTCTTCCTCTTCCAGTTCGTGCACATCTGGAACAACTACTTCCTGCCGTTGGTGATGCTCTCCGACGACCGGAAGTACCCGATCACGCTCGGCCTGGTCACCTGGCAGCAGGCCGCGGACCGGGTCCCGGAGCTGACGCAGTACACCATCGGCGGCGCCTTCGTCTCCGTCATCCCGCTGGCCGTCGCGATGCTCGTCCTGCAGCGCTTCTGGCGCACGGGTCTGACCGAGGGCAGCGTCAAGGAGTAACGGCAGAAGAGGTCGAGAGAGAGAAAGGGAGCACCAGGCTTGAAGATCACCCGAGTCGAGACCTTCGCCGTCCCGCCGCGCTGGCTGATGTGCCGGATCGAGACGGACGACGGTCTCATCGGCTGGGGCGAGCCCGTGGTGGAGGGCCGCGCCGACACCGTCCGCACGGCCGTCCACGAGCTCGCCGACCAGTTCCTCCTCGGCGCGGACCCGCTGCGCGTCGAGGACCACTGGCAGCTGATGACGAAGGGCTCGTTCTACCGTGGCGGTCCTGTCCTCTCCAGCGCCGTCGCGGGCCTCGACCAGGCGCTGTGGGACATCGCGGGCCAGGCGTACGGCGCGCCCGTGCACCAACTGCTCGGCGGTCCGGTACGCGAACGGGTGCGCGCCTACTGCTGGGTGGGCGGCGACGAACCGGCCGAGCTGCGCGACCAGATCGCCGCCCAGGCCGCAACGGGTTTCACTGCGGTCAAGATGAACGGTTCGGGCCGCACGAACCGCCTCCCGACCGTCGCCGAGCTCGACGCCATGACGGAGCGCGCCGCGGTGGCCCGCGAGGTCCTGGGCCCCGAGGGCGACTTCGCGGTCGACCTCCACGGCCGCTTCACGGTGGCGGGCGCGGTCCGGGCGGCGCAGGCCCTCGCCCCCTACGGCCCGATGTTCATCGAGGAGCCGGTGCTGCCCGAGCACACGCACCGCATCGGCCGGGTGGTCGACTCCACGACGACGCCGATCGCGACGGGCGAGCGGCTGTACTCCCGTACGGAGGTGCTCCCGGCGCTCCAGTCGGGGGTCGCGGTGGTCCAGCCGGACCTCTCGCACGCGGGCGGCATCTCGGAGTCCCGGCGCATCGCCTCCCTCGCCGAGACCTTCGACGCCCTGGTCGCCCCGCACTGCCCGCTCGGCCCCGTCGCCCTGGCGGCCAGCCTCCAACTGGCCTTCTGCACACCGAACTTCCTCATCCAGGAACAGTCCGTCGGCATGCACTACAACAACGGCGCCGAGCTCCTCGACTACGTGGCCGACCCCGAGGTCTTCCGCTTCCACGAGGGCCACTTCACCCGCCCCACCCTCCCGGGCCTCGGCATCCGCATCGACGAAAAGGCGGTCCGCGCGGCGGACGGTTCGACGGCGAGCTGGCACAACCCGGTGTGGCGGCATGGGGACGGGTCGTTCGCGGAGTGGTGAGGCCCCCGCACCGGGGAGGGCCTCGCATCCGAATGGCCCTCATTCCCCCCACGTATGAGAACTGACGCCTGAACATCCCCCGTGGTCGACTCGGAGGTGATCGCGCTCGCGGTCGCTTCCGAGCCGGAGACAGAAGGGGGCACATGTGCACCAGGACGAGACGGCGGGGCCCGGTGGGCGGACCGTGGTGGTCACCGGTGGGACGAGCGGCATCGGTGCCGCGATCGCACGGCGCTTCGCCGCCGACGGGGACGAGGTCGTCGTCGCGGGACTCGACGCGGACCGGTGCGCGGGCGAACTGCCGTCGGATGTACGGGCCGTGGAGCTCGACGTCACGCGGGCGGACGCGCTGAACACCTTCCTCGACGGACTCGACGGACTCGATGTGCTGGTCAACGCGGCCGGGGTGATCGCCCGCGGCCGGGAGTACGAACCGGATGTCTTCGCCGACGTCATCGGCGTCAACCTCACCGGGACGATGCGCAGTTGCGTCGCGGCCCGCAAGGCGCTCGCCGACACCGGCGGCTGCATCGTCAACGTCGCCTCCATGCTGAGCTACTTCGGCGGCCCCAAGGTGCCCGCGTACAGCTCCAGCAAGGGCGGGGTGATGCAGCTGACGAAGTCCCTCGCCGTCGCCTGGGCGGACCAGGGCATCCGGGTCAACGCGGTGGCGCCCGGCTGGATCCGCACCCCGCTCACGCGGGCTCTGCAGGAGGACCCGGAGAACAGCCGCCGCATCATCGACCGCACCCCGATGGGGCGCTGGGGCACACCCGCGGAGATCGCGGGGGCCGTCGCCTTCCTCGCGGGCCCGGACGCCGGGTTCATCACGGGGGCCGTGCTCGCGGTGGACGGCGGATATCTCGCCGCGTGAGCCCGGCCGGTCCACTCAACACCCTTATCTGGAAAGGAATGTGACGTCATGACACAGAGCCGAGGCCCGGTCATTCCCGTCTCCTCCGTCGTGCCGCCGGAGATCGCCGTGGCGGCGCTGCCCGAGGACGAGCGGGTGTGGGTGCCGCAGGCGCCGAACGTGTGGTTCCGGCCGCTGATGTTCAACACGGTGACCGGGCAGTGGTGCAACCTGCTGAAGGTGACCGCCGCCGGCATCGTGTCCCGGCACCGGCACCCGGGCGTCGTCTTCGGCTATGTCATCAAGGGCAAGTGGCACTACTACGAGCACGAATGGGTCGCCGAGGCGGGCCACTTCGTCTACGAGCCGCCCGGCGAGATCCACACGCTCGCCGTGCCCGAGGACTGCGCCGAGATGATCACGTGCTTCAACATCACGGGAGCGATGGCCTACGTCGACGAGGACGGCGTCCAGATCGGCTACGAGGACACCTTCACGAAGATCGAGATGTGCCGGGAGCACTACGACAAGGTGGGCCTCGGAGCGGAGTACGTGGACCAGTTCATCCGCTGATGCCCGGGAAGAACCGCGGATGGGGTGATCACGCACCATTCTTTTGGCGGCTCACCGAGGGTAGCGTTCCGGTCGATCTCGGTGACTGGAGGCGTCATGGACCTCGCAAGCGTGCACCACTACCGCATCGACTGGATCGTCAGCTTCGTGGCGGTCGCCCGGCACGGCAGCTTCTCCGCCGCCGCGAAGACCCTCTACCGCTCCCAGCCGCGGGTGAGCAGCCACATCGCCGCGCTGGAACGGCTCGTGGGCCGACGGCTCGTGGACCGGTCCGTGCAGCCCGCGACGCTCACCCCGGAGGGGCGGGGGCTGCTGCCGCACGCCGAGGAGATCCTGCGGCGGCTCGACCTGATGGCCGAGAGCACCGAGGGCGCGGTGTGCGGGACGGTCCGGCTCGGCTGCTATCCGAGCGCCGCCGCCCATCTGTACCCGCGGGCGGTGCGGGCCCTGCGCGCCGCGCATCCGCGGGTGCGGCTCGTCCTGCACGAGGGGCCGAGCCTGGACCTGGGCGAGCAGCTCGTCGACGGGGGCGTCGACCTGGCCGTCAGACCGCTGCACCCGCTCGTCAGCTCCGACAAGGTGGCCAACCGGGTGCTGTGGCGCGAACCGCTCGTCGCGGTCTTCCGCACCGACCACCCGCTGGCCGGCGCGCACGAGGTGGCGCTCGCACAGACGGTGACACAGCCGGTGATCAGCATCGGGGAGAGCGACGACGGCCACAGCCGCCAGTACGAGACCAGTCTCGCCTTCGCCAACCTCGGCCTGCAGCCGGTGATCCGCGAACGCACGAACCAGCCGCAGACACTGATCTCCCTGGTCCGGCACGGGCTCGGCGTCGGTGTCACCAACGCCCTCGCCATGACCACCGCCGACACGGCGGGCGTGACCCTCGTACCGATCCGCGACGCCGGGTGCGAGCGGGCCGTCGCCACCTGGTGGCGGGCCGGCGAGGAGTCGCCAGCGGTCGCCGCCGTACGCGAGTGCCTCGACCTGCTGCCGGGTCCCACCTGGCCGTGGGCCACCCCGTCCGCCCCGGCCGCGCCCGCGCCATCCGCTAGTCGAATAGCCGCATTCGCGACCGAACACTGACGGTCCATCAGTGCGCTCCTACGGTTGCCCCAGTCGATTCGCCGACCTGGACAGGAGCACATCCCGCATGGCCAACTCCTTCTCCCCCGAGACCATCGAGGCGTTCCGCCCGCTCGCCACGGCGTCCGTCGCCGACGCGGTCGAGCAGTTCGGAGCGCGCGGCTATCTCTCCGGCACCATCCGCCAGGTGCTGCCGGGCAAGCTCGTCGGCCCGGCCGTCACCGTCCTGGAGGTGCCCTCGCCCGAGCCGGCCCCGCCGGAGCACGCGCTGCGGGCCATCGACGAGTCGGCGCCGGGCAGCGTCGTCTGCATCGCGGCGGGCGGCGCCGACGTCGCGGTGTGGGGCGGCCTGATGAGCGCGGGCGCCGTCGCCAACGGCGTCGCGGGCGCGGTCCTCGACGCGGGTGTCCGCGACATCGAGGAGATCCGCCGCGACTACCCGCACTTCCCCGTCTACGCCCACGGCGGCGTCCCGGCCACCACCGTCGGCCGCTACCGCACGGTCAGCCTCAACGAGCCGGTGGAGATGGGCGGTACGCGGGTGTACCCCGGCGATCTGATCGTCGCGGACAGCGACGGCGTGGTGTGCGTACCCGCGGAGCGTGTGCCGCAAGTCCTCGACGCGGCGCGGGAGATCGAGCGGCGGGAGCGCGAACAGACCGCCCTGATCCTGGAATCGGGCTCGCTCCAGGGCGGGCTCGAGAAGTACCACCGGATCTGAGGCCGGCGTGGACATCCTCGCGGCCGGTGAGCCGCTCCTCGAGTTCAACACGTCCGCGGACGCTCCGGGCCCGGTCGGCGCGGGCACCTCCTTCACCGTGGGGCACGGCGGCGACACCTCCAACTTCTGCGTGGCCGCACGCCGTTCCGGCGCCGACACCGGATACATCACGCGCATCGGCGACGACGACTTCGGCGCCTCCTTCCTGCGGCTGTGGGAGCGGGAAGGTGTCTCGACCGAGCACGTGATCCGCGAGCCGGACGGGCGGACCGGCATCTACTTCATCGCCCGTGCGCCGACCGAGAGTTCCTTCACGTACTACCGGGCGCGGTCCCCCGCGAGCCGCCTCGCACCCGCCGACATGCCGGCCGAGGAGATCGCGCGAGCCCGCCTGCTGCACCTGAGCGGCATCACCCAGGCGATCTCCACCTCCGCCTGCGACGCGGCCTTCCACGCGATGCGACTGGCCCGCGACAACGGCACGTTGGTCAGCTACGACCCCAACATCCGGCCCGCCCTGTGGCCCGCCGAACGGGCCCGGGCGGTGGCCTGGCGCAGCATCGAGCTGTGCGACATCGCGCTGCCGAACCTCGCCGAGGGGCGGCTGCTCACCGGGCTGCACGCGCCGGACGACGTCCTCACGGAGTTCGTGCGGCGCGGACCCTCGATCGTGGCCCTGAAGATGGGCGACCAGGGGGCGCTCCTCGCACACGCCGGGAAAGTCACCCGCATCCCGCCGCACCCCGTCGACCCGGTCGACACCACCGGCGCCGGTGACACCTTCGACGGCGCCTTCGCGGCCCACCTCCTCGCCGGAGGCACCCCCGAGGAGGCCGCCCGGTACGCGGCGGTCGCCGCGGCGCTCACCACGACGGGGCCCGGCGCCGTCACCCCCATCCCGCGTCGCGAGGACATCGACGCCGCTCGGCACGCCCAGGGCGCCGACCGGCCACCACCGTCAGCAAACACACCGGTCCGATGAGGAGTTGAGAAGCCAATGGTTCGCGCCAAACGCCACGTCGCCGTGGCGGCATGCTCGGGAATCCTGCTGCTCGCGGGGTGTTCCGACGGTTCCACCGTGGACGACGCCGTAGAGGGTGCGTCCGGCGCGGGCGCGGCGGCGCCGACCCGCGTCAGAGCCGGATATGTGTCCGCCGTCGACCAGATAGGCCTGCCGTCCGGCGTGGAGGCCGGGTACTTCGACGAACAGAACCTCAACGTGAAGCTGGCCCAGCCGTACCCGACCGGGGTCGACGCGCTCAACGCGCTGCAAGCGGGCGAGGTCGACTTCATCCAGGTCGGCACGCCCGCGATCGCCGCCGCGCAAAAGGGCATCGACCTGTCCCTGGTCGGCAACTACACCGGCTCGTCCAGCCAGAAGAGCATCGACGAGACGATGGCCGTCGTCGCGGCAGCCGGGTCCGGCGTGGACGGCAAGGACCTCACGACCTTGCGCGGCAAGAAGATCGGGGTCTCCGAGGGCTCCATCAACCACCTCTATCTGCTCGGCCTGCTGCGGGAGGCCGGCCTGAGGACCGGCGACGTCAAGATCGTGAACACCGAGCCCCCGGACATGGCGGTCGCTCTGAAGACCGGCGGCATCGATGCCGCGATCGTCTGGGACCCGTTCCCCATCACCATCGTCGACCAGGTCGACGGCGCCAAGGAGGTGCTGCGCGGCGGCGGCCACATCCCGTTCATCGGCTACATCGTCACCACCCCCTCGTACGTGAAGAAGCACCCGGAGGTCGTGGAGCGGTTCCTCACCGCGCGGGCGCGCACCGACCAGTGGATGCGGGAGAACCCCGAGGACGCGGCCGACTCCGCGACCCGGTGGCTGCCCGGCACGAAGAAGGCGGTGGCCGTGGAGGCGATGAAGCACAACGTGAAGCAGCTCGACCCGCGCTTCTCCGCCTGCAACTACCTGGCCCTCGACACCCAGGCCCGCCTGCTCGCCGGGCAGGGCGCCGTCAAGGCCGGATTCGACGTCGACGAGTACTTCGACCCGAAGCCGATCCTCAAGGTGATGGCGGCGAACCCGAAGCTGTTCCGGGACCTGCCCGACGTACCGAAGGCGGCGGCCGTCGAGGGCGGGTACCGCTTCGACCGGGCGAGCGCCTCGAAGGCCTGCCCGTCGTGACCCCGCCGACGACGAAGGAGGCTCCCGCGCGCCCGGCGGCCGCCGTGCCACGCCCTGCGCGAAAGCCCCGCAAGCGGCGCGGCTCCCGCCTCGGCCGCGCGCTCTGGTTCCTCGGGCCGCTCGCCGTGCTCGTCGTCGCGTGGGCGGTGGCGGTGGCCGTCACGGGGACGCCGCTGCGGGTGTTCCCTCAGGTGACCGACGTGTTTCGGGCGCTCGGTGACATGGCGGCGAGCGGCGATCTGGTCCGGCATCTGGGCGCGAGTCTGCGGCGGATGGGCCTCGGGATCGTGCTCGCGCTGGTGACCGCGCTGCCCTTCGGCATCGCCCTCGGGTCGAGCCGCGCGCTGTCCGCGTTCTTCGCGCCGCTGCTGCGGTTCTCGGTGGCGCTCGCGGGCATCGCGTGGATCCCGGTGGCGACACTGTGGTTCGGCTACGGCGACCGTGCGGTGATCTTCATCGTGTGGAACGCGATGTTCTTCGCGCTGACGTACAACGCGATGCTGGGCGTGCGCCAGATCCCGGTCCAACTCCTGCGCGCCGCCCGCTCATTGGGGACGGGGCGGGTGCGGATGTTCTGGGAGATCCTGCTGCCGGGCGCCCTGCCGAGCATCGTGACCGGGCTGCGCGTGGGTCTCGGGTACGGCTGGCGCGGGCTCGTGGCCGCCGAGATCATCGCGGGCAGCGCGGGCCTCGGCTACGCGCTGTTCCAGGCGCAGAAGTACTTCCGCACCGACGTCATCATCGCCTCGATGGTGATCATCGGGGTGCTGTGGCTGCTGATGGACCGGCTGCTGCTCGCGCCGCTCGAACGGCGCACGGTGGAGCGCTGGGGCATGACGGGGGTGAACCGCTGATGGCCGCACTGTCCACGGCGACCGTGCCCGTGTGGCGACGCCTGTCGCGCAGCGGCACGGTCCGCACGCTGGGCCCGTTCGTGCCGGTCGTCGCCCTGTGGTGGCTGCTGGCCGAGTTCGAGGTGTTCCCCCGCTCGTTCTTCGCGGGCCCCGGCACCGTGCTCTCGACGCTCGGCGGTCTCCTGGAGAAGGGGATCCTGCCGGGCTATCTCTCCGACTCCCTGACCCGCCTCGCGTACGGCGTCGGGTTCGGGCTGCTCATCGGCCTGCCGCTGGGCTTCGCCGTCGCGATGATCGGCCGGCTGCGCCGCTTCTTCTGGCCGATCCTGCTGTTCTTCCAGGCCATCGCGGACATCGCGTGGCTGCCGATCGTCATCGTCTGGTTCGGCTTCAGCCTGACCGCCGTCACCTTCGTGATCGTCTACACCATCGTCTTCCCGCTGATGCTCAGCGTCGTCGCGGGGGTCGAGCAGGTGCCGCGCGAGCTGGTGCGGGCGGCGCGGAGCCTCGGGGCCGGGCGGTGGCGGGTGTTCGTCGAGGTGATCGTGCCGGGCTCGCTGCCGTCGGTGGCGGGCGGCATCCGCACCGGGCTCGGCTACGGCTGGCGGGCCCTGGTGGCCGCCGAGATCATCGTCGGCACCAGCGGGATCGGCTACATGATGTTCGACGCGCGCCGGGTCGGCGACATCAGCCAGGTCTTCCTCGGCATGGTCGTCCTCGGCGCGCTCTGGTACGCGCTGGACGCGCTGATTCTGGCCCCGTTCGAGCGGGCGACCGTCGAACGCTGGGGAATGGTACGCAGGTTGGAGGCCGACTGATGAGCTGCTGGGAGAACGACTCATGACCGCTCTGGAGATCAGCAAGCTGCGCAAGGCGTACGCGGACGACTACAGCGGCGAGGAGGTCACGGCGATCGACGAGGTCTCCTTCGGCGTCCAGGAGGGCGAGTTCGTGTCGGTCCTCGGGCCGAGCGGCTGCGGCAAGACCACCGTCCTCAACATCGTCGCCGGGTTCGTCGAGGCGAGCGGCGGCACCGTGTCCGTGGACGGCGCGCCCGTGCACGGGCCGGGGCCCGACCGGGGTGTGGTGTTCCAGAGCCATGCGCTCTTCCCGTGGAAGACGGTGCTCGGCAACGTCGCCTTCGGTCCCCGCATGCGCGGGGTGGCGAAGACGGAACGTGCGGCCCGCGCAAGGGAGTTCCTCGATCTGGTCGGCCTGGGCGGCTTCGAGCACCGCTATCCGCACGAGCTGTCCGGCGGCATGCAGCAGCGGCTCGGCGTGGCCCGCGTACTGGCCAACGAACCGGCGGTGATGCTCATGGACGAGCCGTTCGCCTCCATCGACGCGCAGACCCGCCGCAAGCTGCAGGAAGACCTCACCGGCATCTTCGAGAGCCGCCGCCCGACGGTCTTCTTCGTCACGCACGACGTCGACGAGGCGGTGTTCCTCTCCGACCGCGTCGTGGTGCTCACCCGCCGCCCCAGCAGGGTCAGGGAGATCGTCGACGTCGAGCTGCCCCGGCCCAGGCGCTGGGACACCGCCGTGACGCTGCCGGAGTTCCGGGCCGCAGTGGACCGGGTCAACGCGTTGCTGGCAGGGGAAGGGGATGAGGACGGTGCCGCCGACGTCGTCACTTCTGCGTAGAACCGCGAAGAGCCCCACGCTGCGCAAGATCGCGGTGGTGGTGCTGCTGGTCGTCGCCTACCAGGTGTGGCTGAGCGTGCAGGCCACCGGGAAGGTCGGCCCGGGAGTCGGTGAACTCCGCGACACCCGGGGCCGGTTCGCCGTCGACGTCGAGCTCGGCTTCAAGCCGGAGCGGTACCACATCCTGCAGCTGCAGAAGCACGGCCGGATCGCGGGCACGGACGGCGACGTGGTACATCTGCGCGGGGTGGCGCCGGCCGGTGTGGACGCGCTGACCCGCGAGTACTGGATCGAGCACATCGAGGCACCACCGGGAGCGCCGCGCTGAACCCGCGTGCGGGGCGGGCGTGTTCAGGGTTCCGCACGCTATTCGGAAACCGTATCGGCCCTCCTCTGAAAGCCGGTCCCTTCTGGTCCGCGGCGCTCGGGCGGCGGTAGACGAGAGGCATGCTCCGTTCCGATCTGCGTCTCGAATGGCTCGTCTCCTTCCTCGGCGTCGTGGACACCGGCAGCTTCAGCGCGGCGGCCGAGCTGACCCACCGCTCCCAGCCGCGCGTGAGCATGCATGTCGCCGCCCTCGAACGGGAGGCGGGGGTGCCGCTGTTCGACCGCGACCGGCGCCCGGTGACACCCACCGACGCGGGCGCGGTCCTCGCCGAGCACGCCCGTGCCATCCTGCGCAGGCTCGCGGGGGCCGAGGCCGCGATGGCCGGGTACCGCGGCGCCGCGCGGGGCGTGGTGACACTGGGCAGCTACCCGAGCGCGAGCGTGGCGTTCGTGCCGCAGCTCCTGGAGCGGATGGCACGTACCCGCCCCGCCATCAAGGTGGTCCTCGTCGAGCGCTCCACCCTGGAGCTCGACGCGGCGCTCGCGAGCGGCGAGGTGGACGTCTGCCTGCGCCCGATGGCACCTCCGCCCGGCCCTTCGGTGGAGTCGCGGCCGCTGTGGTGGGAGGGCCTGATCGCGGTCCATCCGCCCGACCACCTGCTGGCCGAGCTGCCGGAGCCGCTGCCGCTCGCCGCGGTGGCCGCGCACCCCCTGATCACCATCGGGCGGCTCGGCTCCCCCGAGGCGATGGGCTTCGAGACGTACCGCGCCTTCAGCGAACGCGGCCTCGAACCCAACGCCGTCCAGGCCACCAATCAGCCGCAGACCCTCATCTCGCTGGTCCGCAGCGGCCTCGGCATCGGTGTCACCAACCTCCTCGCCGTCGCCACCGCGGACACCTCGGGCGTCGTGGCGCGAAGACTCGACGTGCCCTGCGGGCGCCGGGTCGCGGTGCACTGGTCCACCACCCGGACCCTGACACCCCCCGCACGCACACTGCTGCGCGAGATCGAGGCGTCACAGGCGCCACCGGGCACCCGGGACCTCACGGAGGACACCCGGAACGGTTCATCCAACTTGCGAATACCCGCATCAGCACGGCGCGCTTAACGCCGGCCGACGGCGTTCCTAGCGTGTGCCCAACACCGGTCAACGAGGCGGAAGTTGAGGGTTCGGATGCGTACTGACCCAGTCACACGTCGCACGATGCTCGGCCGGAGCGCAGCGGCCGGCGGGGCGCTCGCGCTCGGCTCGCTGCTGCCCGGGGAGGCGATGGCCGCCGACAGGTCCACCGGCGCCGCCGACGCCGCTACCACCACCGCCGCCGCCGCGAAGAAGGGCGGCTACGAGCGCATCGGCGTACGCCCCCTCATCAACGGCCGCGGCACCTACACCGTCCTGAGCGGTTCGCTGATCCTGCCGGAGGTGCGCGAGGCCATCGACGCGGCGTCCCGGCAGTACGTGCAGCTGGACGAGCTGGCCGACGGCGTCGGCAGACGGCTCGGCGAGCTGACCGGCGCGGAGTTCGGCATGGTCAGCTCCGGCTGCTCGGCGGCCCTGACCCACGCGTCGGCGGCCTGCACGGCGGGCGGCAACCCGGACCTGCACATCCAGATCCCCGACCTGAGCGGCTTCGCCAAGACCGAGGCGATCATCCCCAAGCACTCCCGGAACGTGTACGAGGCCGCCATCAGCGCCGTCGGCCTGAAGGTCGTCGAGGTGGCCACGCTCGAGGAGTTGAAGGCGGCGCTCGGCCCGCGGACCGCGCTCGTGTACGTCTTCGCGATGCCCCGCGTCGACGAGAGCGAACTGGATCTGAAGACCATCGCCGACCTCGCCCACGCGAAGGACGTGCCGGTCCTGGTCGACGCCGCCGCCGAGGTCCTCACCATCCCCAACGTCCATCTGCAGCGCGGCGCCGACCTCGTCGCGTACAGCGGTGGGAAGGCGCTGCGCGGGCCGCAGTCGGCGGGCATCCTGCTCGGCCGCGAGGACCTGGTGCGCGCGGCGTGGGTGCACAGCGCGCCGCACCACGGCTACGCCCGCGGCTTCAAGGTCGGCAAGGAAGAGGCCATGGGCATGCTCGCGGCCGTCGAGATGTGGGTGCGCCGCGACCACAAGGCCGAGTACGCGAAGTGGACCTCGTGGCTGCGGACCATCGCCAAGCGGGTCTCCGCCGCGGTCCCGGGTGTCACCTCCGAGCTCGTCCAGCCGGAGGGCCTCTCCAACCGCACACCGACGCTCAACCTGTTCTGGAACACCGAGAAGCACGGCGTCCTCGGCCAGACGATCGTGGACGCCCTGTGGGAGGGCGAGCCGCGCATCGCCATCAACCCGGCGGGCAGCAAGGATCCGGCGCTCTCGGGCCTGGCCGTCACCCCGTACATGCTGGAGCCCGGCGACGAGAGGACCATCGCCGACCACATCGTCAAACGGCTCAAGAACCCGCCCCCGGCCCCCGCGAAGCCGAAGCCGCCCTCCGTCGACGCCGGCGGCACCTGGTCCCTGGAGATCACCTACGCGGCCGGAACCTCCAGCAAGCACCAGCTGACGCTGAAGCAGGACGGCGCGAAGCTCACCGGCACCCACCGCGGCGACTTCGTCTCGCGCGCCGCCACGGGCTCCGTCAGCGCCGACGAGGTGACGGTGCGCAGCTCGTACGGCGAGGAGCACGGCGACTCCCTCTCGTACGCCTTCACCGGGAAGCTCTCCGGCGACGAGATGAGCGGTCGCGTCGATCTGGGCGAGTACCTCAAGGGCAGCTGGAAGGCGACCCGTACGTCCTGAGCCCCCCGCAGTCATCCCCACCCGATCACCTCACCTTCACCGGAGGACGCATGACCTCGAACCGACGGGACTTCATCCGCAAGGCCCCCGCCGTGGCGGCCATCGCCGCCGTACCGGCCGTGGCCGGCGCGGGCACGGCCTCGGCGGCCGACGCCCAGCACGGCAGGCCGGCCAAGCCGCGCAAGGAGGTGCACTACCCGGACGGCGCGGAGCCGCCGGAGAACCCGCTGTTCAGCCCCATCGTCACGTACGGCTCGATGGTCTTCATCTCCGGTATCGGCGCCCACTTCGAGGGTGACATCCGCGCGCACACCGACCATGTGCTGAACGAGGTGGAGCGCTATCTGGAGTCCGTGGGCTCCTCGATGGAGAAGGTCCTCAAGGTCAACGTCTATCTGAACACCCTCGACGACTACGACGGGATGAACGAGGTCTTCCTCGGCCGCTGGGGCCGCGAGCCCGGTGTGCGCACGACGATCGCGGCGGCGGCAGGCATCCCGGGCGACTCGCTGGTCGAGATCGACTGCATCGCCGTCATCTGAGTCGCCCCACCGGTCCGAACGACGAGGGAGTCTTCATGCGCACAAGACAGCGGGCCCACTGGCTGGTGCTTCCGGCGGCCCTGACACTGACACTCGGCGCGGCGACGGCGGGCGCTCTGTCGCCTTCGACCGCGGCCGCGACATCGCAGGCCGAGGCCTACGACCTGGTGATCGAGCGCGGCCATGTCATCGACCCGAAGAACGACGTGGACGCGGTCCGCGACGTCGCGGTCAAGGACGGGAAGATCGCGAAGGTGGCGAAGGACATCGACGCCTCCGCCGCGAAACAGAAGGTCGACGCGGCGGGTGGTTACCTCACTCCCGGCCTGGTCGATCTGCACGCCCACTTGTTCCCGGGCCCGGAGGACGACTACGCGAACGGCAAGAACGGGGTGGCACCCGACGGCTTCACCTTCCGCACCGGTGTCACCACGGCGGTCGACGCGGGCTCCGCGGGCGCGGCCAACTTCGACCTGTTCAAGAAGAACATCATCGACCGGTCCCAGACCCGCGTCCTCGCCTTCCTCAACATCGTCGGCAAGGGCATGGGCGGCGCGAAGGTCGAGCAGGACGTCGGTGACATGAAGCCGGGGCCCGCGGCGGAGAAGGCGGCCGAGCACCCGGACACCGTCGTCGGCATCAAGACCGCACACTACGAGGGCAAGGACTGGGCCGCCGTCGACAACGCAGTCGAGGCGGGTACGAAGGCCGACCTGCCGGTCATGGTCGACTTCGGCGCCAACCACCCCGAGCGGCCGATCGAGCAGCTCCTCGGCGAGAAGCTGCGCCCCGGCGACATCTACTCCCATGTGTACTCGGGGCTGCGGGGCGAGCTGCTCGACAGCGGCAAGCTCAACTCCGGTCTGCACAAGGGCCGGGAGCGGGGTGTGCTGTTCGACGTCGGGCACGGCGGCGGCAGCTTCAGCTGGGACGTGGCCGTCGAGGCGATGAAGGAGGGCTTCGCGCCAGACACCATCTCCACCGATCTGCACATCACCAGCATGAACGCCGGCATGAAGGACATGCCGAACATCATGGGCAAGTTCCTCACCCTCGGCATGCCGCTGAAGGACGTCGTCGAGGCCTCCACCTGGAAGCCCGCGAAGGCCGTCGGCCGTTCCGATCTGGGCAACCTCTCGGTCGGCGCCCCGGCCGACCTGGCCCTGTTCTCCCTCGACAAGGGGAAGTTCGGCTACGTCGACAGCTTCGGCTACCGGATCGACGGCAGCCGCAAGCTCACCACCCAGCTGACGGTCCGCGCCGGCAAGGTGGTGTGGGACCTCAACGGGAAGTCCGCGCAGAAGTGGACGCCGGGCGCGAAGCCGGACACCGGGGAGCACGAGCACTGAGCGGCGAGCACCTTCGGTGAGCGGGCCCCGGCTGCCGGCCGGGGGCCGCGCACCCCAGTGTCCAGCCTGCGGGCCAATGGACGAGGCCCGTCCGGTGCTGGGTCTTATAACCGCGACACACCTGTCACCCGCAGACACCCGCACCCCCGGAAGGCCCCCGTGAGCACCACTTCCTCCCTGCCCTCACCCACGCCGGCGGAGGCGGCGTCCGGACCGGTGGCGATCCGGTCCGCGGCCGATGTCTCGGATCTGGTCAACTCCGGTACGGCGCGCGGCAAGCACGCCCGGATGATCGTGATCATCGCGCTCGGCGGCATCTTCCTCGACGCGTACGACCTCAGCTCGCTCGCGTACGGGCTCCCCGACATCACGAAGCAGTTCGGACTCAGCTCGACGATGGCCGGTGTCGTCACCGCCTCCATCAGTGTCGGCTCGCTGATCGGCGCGCTCGTCGGCGGCTGGCTCGTGGACCGAATAGGGCGCTATCGCGTCTTCATGGCCAACATGCTGTTCTTCGTCGTGACGGCATTGGTGTGCGCTCTCGCGCAGGACGCGTGGACGCTGATCGGCGCCCGGTTCGTGATGGGCATCGGTGTCGGCATGGACATCCCGGTCGCCATCGCGTTCCTCGCCGAGTTCTCCCGGCTGCGCGGCAAGGGCAGCAAGGGCTCGCGCACGGCCGCCTGGTCGCCCGCCTGGTACGCGGCCACCAGTGGCTGTTACCTCGTCATCATGGCGCTGTACTTCCTGCTGCCCGACGCGCACCTGGGCTGGCTGTGGCGCTTCACCGTCGGCTTCGGCGCGATCCCCGCGCTCGTGGTGCTGCTGCTGCGCCGCCGCTACATGAACGAGTCCCCGACCTGGGCCGCCGACCAGGGCGACCTGGAGGGCGCGGCGAGCATCCTGCGGCAGTCGTACGGGGTGGATGCCTATGTCCCCGACGACGTACAGGGGAAGACCGAGCGCCCGCAGCGGCCCGGGATCGCCTCCTACGCGCGCCTCTTCAAGGGCCCGTACCGCACCCGCACCATTCAGTCGGTGACGGTCGGCCTCGCGGAGACCTTCGGCTACAACGCCGTCGCGTTCGGCCTGCCGATCATCATCGCCACGCTCATGACGCAGGGCCCGCTGACCACCATCGCGTCGTCCTTCACCCTGAACCTCGTCTTCGCCCTGACCGGCGGGCTGCTCGGCATCCGCTGGGCGTCGACGAAGGGTGCCTGGCCGATGATGTCGCTGGGCTTCGCGATCCAGTTGGTGGCGATCACTGTGCTCGCCCTCATCGGACAGCCCTCGGGCACCGCCGTCGTCACGGCGGGCATCCTGATGCTCGGGGCGTTCATGTTCGCCCAGGGATTCGGGCCCGGCGCACACATCATGAGCTACGCCTCGCTGGGCTTCCCCACCTCGATGCGCGGTGTCTCCATCGGCTTCAACCAGGCGGTGCTGCGCCTCGGTTCGACGCTCACGCTGTTCTTCTTCCCGATCCTCAGCGCCGGGCTCGGGACCGGTGTGTACTGGGTGATTCTCGGCGCTCCCGTACTCGGCCTCGTCGCGCTGCTCGTGAAGCGCTGGGAGCCGGTGGGCTTCGACGCGGACGCCGAGGAGCGGGAGCTCAGTCTCCGGTCGAACTGATCAGTCGCCCGTCGATCTGAGGGGCACCGCGCCCACGCTGTGGCCGCGCCGGTCGAGGAGTCGACCGGCGTGCTTCAGTGTGCGCAGCACCACCGCGCGCTCCGTGATGCGCAGGCCGAGGTCGGCCAGGCGGCGGTTGAGGAGGGCCTCCGTGGTGTGCACCTCGGCCAGTGTGCGCAGCCAGATGTCGAGGATGAGGTTGTGGGTGCCCGCGGTGATGCTGCACATGCGCAGTCCCGGCAGGGTCCGCAGGGCCTGCACCGCGGGGTCCAGGTTCTCGGCGGGCACGGACCCGAAGTAGACGGCCGACACCGGGAATTCCGTCAGCGGCCGGGCCAGCGTGCACCGCAGCGAGAGGCGTCCGCCCGCGGCCAGTACGCGCAGCCTGCGCCGGACGGTGGCGGTGCTCGCCCCGGTGGCGCGGGCCAGGCCCGACAGCGGCATCCGCCCGTCGCTGCCGAGCGCGTGCGCGATGCGCCGGTCGATGGGACGTATCGGCTCGTCGGGGACGGGGCTCTCCGCATCAGCGTACTCCGGGCGCAGCAGCGCGCGCTGGGCCGGCGTGAGGCTCCGCAGCCGCCACTGCGCGCCCTCGAAGGGCACCGCCGTGATGACATGGATGCGGGTGCCTCGCACCCCGGGCAGCCGGGAGATCCGCTCCCCCGTGTACTGGGCCAGGTCGTCGAACGACGAGGCGCCCACGATGGCCAGCAGATCGCGCCCGCCGGACGTCTGCTTGAGGCTGAGCATCCGGGTGTCCGCGGCGAGCGAGGTCAGCACGTCCTCCGGCAGATGCCCACCGGTGTCGATCTCGACCTGCGCGTACACCGATCCCTCGTCGCGGTCGAGCGCGAGGTACCCGTCGACCCATGCGGCCCCGCTCTTCGCGAGCCGCTCCCAGCGTCGGGCGGCGGTGACGGGGTCGATGCCGAGGGCCTCGCCGATGAGTGTCCACGGGGCGCGGGTGTTGATCTGCAGGGCGTGCACGAGCGCGAGATCGAGCTCGTCGACCCGGGTGCGGTCCGCCGCGCCCCGCTCGGCGGCAACCGGTCCGGCCGGCTCCGCGACGGTGCGCCGCTCCGTCGCCGGTTCTGAATGCTGCGTTCTCACGGTGGCCGAAATCCTGCACAGATAGGTGGACCAGGTCAGGTTCCTGCGATTTTACGTGTTCGTCATCGCCGAATCCGACAGTGTTCGCTCATGAGTTCCCAACAGCCTTCCTCGCTCCGCATCACCAACGCCCGCCTCATCGACGGCACCGGCGCCGCACCCGTCGAGGGCGCCACGCTCGTCGTCGACGCCGAGGGCCTCATCGCCTACGCGGGCCCGGCGGCGACGGCGCCGGAAGCCCTGCCCGGCGTACGCACCATCGACGCGGCCGGCCGCACGCTCCTCCCGGGCTTCATCGACACCCACGTCCACCTCGGTGTCGAGTCCGCGCGTCAGATGGTGCGCCGCTACGAGCAGGACACCACGGTCGAGACCTTCCGCACCGCCGAGCGGCTGCGTGCCACCCTCGACGCGGGTGTCACCACCGTGCGCGACCTCGGCGGACTGCCGGCCGGGTACCGCACAGCCGTCGAGCAGGGCCTGACCACGGGGCCGCGCATCCACACGGCGGTCCGCATCCTCTCCCACACCGGCGGCCACGCCGACTTCGCCACCGAGTGCGGCTTCGACCCGAGCTCCGGGATGGGCGAGATCGCCGACACCCCGGACGAGGTGCGGCTCGCTGTGCGCAAGCTGCTGCGCTCGGGCGCCGATGTCATCAAGGTGTGTGCCACGGGCGGCATGTCGAGCCCCTACGACCACCCCGACGACGAGGGCCTGACCGAGGACGAGATCCGTACCGTCGTCGAGGAGCTGGCCCGGCACGGCGGCCGCCCGGTCGCCGCGCACGCGCAGGGCACGGCGGGCATCCTCAACGCGATCCGCGGCGGTGTCACCAGCGTCGAGCACGGCTACGGCATGTCGGCGCAGGCCCGTGAACTCGCGGGCGAGCGCGGCACGTTCGTCGTCCCGACGCTGTCCACGGTCTTCGACGGCATCGACAAGGCCACGATGGAGCCGTACCACTACGAGAAGAAGGTCCGCTGGTCCGGGATCACCAAGGAGAACATCTCCGCGGCGATCTCCGAGGGCGTGAGGATCGCCATGGGCACGGACGCGGCGATGGTCCCGCACGGCCGCAACCTGCGCGAACTCACCCACCTCGTGGCCCTCGGCATGACACCACTGCGGGCGATCACCACCGGCACCCGGTCCGCCGCCGAACTCCTCGGCCTGGACGCCGAGATCGGCACGCTGGAGCCGGGCAAGCAAGCCGACCTGGTGCTGTGCGAGGGCGACCCGCTCGCCGACATCACACTGCTCGCCGACCCCGCGAACGTCGTCCTCGTCGCGCAGGGCGGCACACTCCGCAAGAACGGACTCGGGACATGACGACACAGACGCCGGCCCCCGAGCAGGAGCACACCAGAGCCGGCTTCATCGACAAGGCCATGTCCGGCATCGAGCGGGTGGGCAACAAACTCCCCCACCCGGTCCTCCTCTTCCTCGGCCTGTTCGTCCTGGTCGGCGCCGCGTCCACCGCGCTCGCAGCGGCGGGCGCGACGGTGCGGATACCCGGCGAGGACAAGACAGTCGCCGTACAGGGGGTGTTCACCGGGGACGGCGTGGTCTGGCTCCTGGAGAACTTCATCCCCAACTTCACCGGCTTCCCGTCGCTCGGCACGGTGCTGCTGATGATGGCGGCGGTGGGTGTGGCCGAGCGGACGGGCCTCCTCGAGACGATGGTCAGGGCCTCGATCTCGCGCGCGCCGAAGTGGCTCCTGCCTTATCTGGTCGCGTTCGTGGCGGCGCAGGCGCACCTGATGAGCGACGTGGCGATCCTGGTGATCCCGCCGCTGGCCGCGCTGGTGTTCAAGAACGCGGGACGCAACCCGGTCGCGGGCCTCATCGGCGGCTTCGCCTGCGTGTGCGCGGGCTACGCGGCGGGCTTCACGATCGGCGCGCTCGACGCCCTCTACACGGGCATCACCCACCAAGCGGCGCAGGTCCTCCCGCAGGGCGGCGACGCCCCGACGCACATCCTGATCAACTACTTCTACACGGCGTCGGCGAGCGTCGTCCTGGCCCTCATCGGCGGCTTCCTCATCTCGCGGGTCCTGGAACCGCGGCTGCCGCGCCCGACGGCGGACGGCACCGACGCGGACGGAGAGGTCACCACGGAGGTCACCGCCCTCCAACGCCGGGGCATGATCCGCGCGGGCCTGGTCGTCCTCGCCTACGCCGCCGTGGTCATCACCTGCTGGCTGCTGCCCGGCTCCCCGCTGCGCGGCGAGGGCGGGGCACTGGTCCCCTCCCCCGTACTGGACGGCATCGTGCCGCTCCTCTTCGTGGCGTTCCTCCTGGCCGGCACGGTCTACGGCCGTACGGTGAAGGCGGTCACACGCTTCGAGGACGTGCCGCGAATGATGGCCGACGCGATCACGGGCATGTCCGCGTACATCGTCCTCATCCTGGTCATCGCGCAGGTCATCGGCGTCTTCGACTGGACGAACCTGGGCACGCTGCTGGCGGTGAAGGGCGCGGCGCTGCTCGAATCGGTGGGCCTGACGGGCTACTTGGGCCTGGTGGCCTTCGTCCTCCTGGTGTGCGTCCTGAACCTCTTCATCACATCGGGCTCGGCGCTCTGGTCCCTGGTGGCCCCGGTCTTCGTCCCGGCGTTCATGCTGCTGCACATGGAACCGGCGGTCACCCAGGCCGCGTTCCGCATCGGCGACTCGGCCACCCAGATGATCACGCCGCTCAACCCCTACGTCTTCCTGCTCCTCACGGTCCTCAAACGCTACGAGCCGGAGGCCCAACTCGGCTCCCTGCTCTCACGGCTGTCGGTGTTCGTGGTGCCGTTCCTGGTGGCGTGGCTGGCGGTGCTCGGCATCTTCTACGGCTTCGACATCCCGCTGGGGCCGGGAGCCTCCATCAGCACACCCTGACCTGCACACATTTCTCCACACATGTATCGCTCGCAGAGCGGCTTGGCGCTGTGGCGCCCCGAAGGAGAGAAGGGGTTTTCGATTGCCGCTCGCGTGTCCCGATGGCGGGTGCCTCGTTGGACAATACGACCGCGCTACCGGGGCCGGGTAAGCAGAGAGGGGATAGGGGATGCGGAAGTTCGAGTCGCAGCCGGGGTTCACCGTCCTGGCACACAAGCTCGCCCTGGACCCCAACACACAGGCCACGAACCGACTGCACTCGCACGCGGGCGCGGCGCGGGCCGCCTACAACTGGGCGGTCGCCCATGTGACGGCCGTGTGGTGGCAGCGCAAGGCCGAACAGTCCTACGGCATCACCGGAGACCGGCTCACCCCGTGGCGGTCGTGGTCACTTCCCGCGCTGCGCAAGGCCTTCAACGCGGCCAAGCGCACCGATGAGCGGTTCGCCGACTGGTGGCAGGAGAACTCCAAGGAGGCCTACAACACCGGCCTGGCCCATGCCTCGGCCGCGTTCGACAACTACGCGAAATCGAAGAGCGGCAGGCGCAAGGGGGCCCGGATGGGCGTGCCGCGGTTCAAGCCGAAGCGCACGGCGCGCCTGTCCTGCCGGTTCACCACCGGCGCCATCCGCATCGAGCCGAGCGGACGCCATGTCACGCTGCCCCGAATCGGCACCATCCGGCTCCACGAGGACGCCTCCCGCCTGCGCGCCCTTGCCGATGCCGGGCACCTGCGGATCCTGTCCGCGACTGTCCGCCTGGAGCGGGGACGCTGGTTCGTCGCCCTCCAGGTCGAACAGCGCCACGAGCTGACCAAGGTCACCCGCCCCGATGCAGCGGTCGGCATCGACCTCGGCATCAAGACCCTCGCCGTCCTCGCGGGCAGCGACGGCACTCTTGGGAAGGAGCCCAACCCTCACCACCTGGAGCGGGCTCAGAGACAGCTGCGCCGCGCCAGCCGGGTCGCCTCGCGCCGCCAGGGACCCGACCGGCGTACCGGGCAGCAGGGCTCGAAGCGCTGGGAGAAGGCGAATCGGGCACGCAACAAGATCCATCACCGGGTGGCGAACCTCCGCGAGGACACCCTGCACAAACTCACTACCCGCCTGGCCTCCGCGTACGGCACGATCGTCATGGAGGACCTGAATGTGGCCGGGATGGGCCGCAATCGGCGCCTGGCGCGCCGGATCGCGGATGCTTCCTTCAGTGAGATCCGCCGTCAGCTCACGTACAAGACCCGTCGGCGCGGCACTCGTCTGATCGTCGCCGACCGGTGGTTCCCCTCCTCGAAGACCTGCTCGGGCTGTGGTGCGGTGAAAGCCAAACTGCCCCTCAGCGTCCGGGTCTTCGAGTGCGATGCCTGCCCTCTCGTCCTGGACCGGGACGACAACGCCTCACGCAACCTGGCCGCCCTCGCGGCCCGGACCACCACCAGTACAGGTACCGGAGTGGCCGGAGACCTGGATCCCACCATGGTGGGATCGAATCCCCGTGGAGCCGACCACAAGACCCGCACTAACCGCCCGCGCCGCAAGGCCGGGACGGGGCGGGCAGGCGGCGCGATCCCCAGCCTCCGGCAGGGAAGGAAACGGGAGACCGTCAACAGGACACCGGACCGCGCACCGCACCCCGGCGAGACCGTTACGGACCATCCCGACAGAAACGCCGGGATTGCTGAGACTTCCTGATCGTCAGAGCAACGGAACCTCATGCGCTACCGCTACGCGCCCAGCCCGCAGCCGTCGCCTCGCTCGCCGCGACCGTGGCACCCACGCAGGCCACTGAGTACTCATCGACCCTGAAGGTCAGGGGTCCATCGCGTGCCACGGCTGGCCCTCACCACCGGATCCCGGCGCCCCGGCCCCCGGCCTCCATGCCGGTGGGCGGGGCGCCGTCCGTCTACTGCGCGTACGTCTCGAACTCCGCGACCTGCGGCGCCGCGCTCGCGCTCGTGATGTCGAGCGTGAGCTTCTTGAGCGAGGTCTTGGGGAAGGAGGTGGCACCCGCGCCGGTGCCGAAGGTCAGCACGGCGCCCGTGTCACCGTTGAGGAGCCGCCAGGCCTTGATGCGGCCCGTGGCTCCCGCCGTCTCCCGGATGTTCGCCTGGGAGACCGCGGTGGCCGTGCCCCACTTGACCGAGACCGAGCCGGTCGGGCCGCTCGGCGACCAGTAGGTGGTCATGCTGCCGTCGCGTACGTTGCCGTAGCTGGTGCCGTCCGCCTTGCTGGAGCCGTCGGCGCCCGCACCGATGCTCAGGTTGGTGCCGGAGGGCTGCGTGGGCGCCGGGTCGGTCGGTGTCGGCGTCGGATCGGTCGGCGTGGGCGTCGGTGCCGGTGTGGGTGTCTGCGGCGAGCAGCTGCCGTCCGACACCTTCATGCCCTTGTTGGCGCCCGCCGTCCCGCCCACGACACCCGGTACGCAGGACGACGCGTCGAGCGTGTAGGCGTACGGGATCGAGACCGTGGTGTTCGACGTCGGGTTCGGCCCGGCCGGCTTGTAGTCGCTCGCGGCGCCCGACCATGTCACGTTGTCGAAGGTGTTGCCGCTGACCTGCCAGTATCCGGCGGCGGTCGTGTAGAACGTGCCGAGGACGTCCTTCGAGTTCTTGAAGTAGTTGTTGTCGACCTTGGCCTTCGCCCCCGCGCGGGAGTTGATGCCCGACTCGTTGAGGCTCACGTAGTAGTTGTTGTACATGTGCGCCGTGCCACCACGCAGCAGTGGGGCGCGGGAGTCGATGTTCTCGTACAGGTTGTGGTGGAACGTGATGAAGCCGTTGGACAGCTCCGTCTCGCTGGAGCCGATCAGGCCGCCGCGGCCGGAGTTGCGCAGCGTGCTGTACGAGAGGGTGACGTACTGGGTGTTGTCCTTCATGTCGAAGAGGCCGTCGTAGCCCTCCGACTCGCCGCCTGAGGCGAGCAGGTTCACATGGTCCACCCAGACGTTGCGGACATCGCTCTCCATGCCGATGGCGTCGCCGCCGTTGGAGGTGGGCGAGCCGGACTTCTTGACGTTCTGGACCGTCACGTTCTGGATGATGATGTTGCTGGACTCGCGGATGTGGATGCCGAGTTGGTCGAAGACGGCACCGTTTCCGGCACCCACGAGGGTGACGTTGCTGATCTGCTTGAGCTCGATGACACCATCGGCCGTGCTGCAGCTGTCGCCCGACACCTTGCTGGTGTTGCCGTGGTTGATCGTGCCCTCGACCTCGATGGTGATCGGGGTGCTGTCGCTCGCCCGGTTGCACAGGGCCGCGTGGATCTGGGTGCCGGTGGTGGCCTTGACGGTCGCTCCGCCCGCGCCTCCGGTGGTGCCGCCGTTCTGCGTGGCGTAGCCGGTGGCGGTGCCGGTCACGGCGGCCGACGCCTCGGACGTCGACAGGGTCATGGCGGCGGCGCCCGCGAGGGCGAGCGCGCCGATGCCGGCGGTGAGGCGGAGCGCGACGGGTCTGGGTAACTGCATTTCGTGGATCCCTTCCGGTGCAGTGCAGCGCACTGATTCAGGTGCTCTGGGCATGCCGGTGCGACCGGTGTGATGACCGGCGAAGAGCGGGGAAAGCGCTTTCTGCGCGGGACAATAGAGTGCCGTCGGATCGGGTGGCAAGGTCCCGCGCACCGCTTGTGACTCAACTTCCGGCGGACCCGCGCCCCCTGCCCCCGACGTGGACACCGTCACCCACCTGTGACCGGCATCACCCTGTACTCACCGGCGACGTCAGGTCATCATATGACCTGCGCTCGACGGCCCACGGGCCTCGACCCACGGCCCCGGCCCACGGCGAGAGACAGGGACAGACACCCATGCACGACCAGGATCGACAGGACCGGCCCCGCGTAGGCGTCGTCGGCCTCGGGGCCATGGGGCTCGGCATGGCGCGCAGCCTGCGTGCCGCCGGGTTCCACGTGGCGGTCCACGACCTGCGCGCCGACGTGGCCGCAGCCTTCGCCGACGAGGGTGGCGCCGCCTACGACACGGCCGGTGACCTGGCGGCCGACGTCGACGTCCTCGTCGGTGTCGTCGTCAACGCGGCGCAGGTCGAGTCGGTGCTGTTCGGTTCCGGGGACGACGGCGCCGCCCACCGGCTGCGCCCCGGCTCCGTCTACGTCATGTGCTCCACCGTCGACCCCGCCTTCGCCGCCCAACTGGAGGGCAGGCTCGGCGAGTTGGGTGTGCGCTGCCTGGACGCCCCGATCTCCGGCGGCGCCGCCCGCGCCGCCACGGGCGAGCTGACGATGATGACTTCCGGCGCCCCGGAGGCCTACGCGCTCGCCGACCCCGTGCTCGACGCGATGAGTGCCACGGTCTACCGGCTCGGTGACACCGCGGGCCTCGGCTCCAAGGTCAAGATCGTGAACCAGCTGCTCGCGGGCGTGCACATCGCCGCCGCCGCGGAGGCCATGGCCCTCGGCATCAAGGCGGGTGTCCCGGCCGAGTCGCTGTACGAGGTGATCACCCACAGCGCGGGCAACTCGTGGATGTTCGAGAACCGCATGGCCCATGTGCTGGCCGGGGACTACACACCACTCTCCGCCGTCGACATCTTCGTCAAGGACCTCGGGCTCGTCCTGGACTCGGCACGCCCCGAGAAGTTCCCGCTGCCGCTGTCCGCGACCGCCCACCAGATGTTCCTCCAGGCCTCCGCGTCCGGGCTCGGCGGCGAGGACGACAGCGCGGTCATCAAGATCTTCCCGGGCATCGAACTGCCCGAGCCGAAGCCCGAGTCCGCGACCCGGGCCGAGCCGACGCCCGCGCCCCGGCCCGCGCCCCAGAAGGAGAACTGACATGCCCATCCGGCTCGGCTGCATCGCCGACGACTTCACCGGAGCCACCGACCTCGCCAACAACCTGGTGCGCGCGGGCATGCGCGTGGTCCAGCTGATCGACGTACCCGCACCGGACACCGAGACACCACAGGACGCCGACGCGGTCGTCATCGCGCTCAAGTCGCGGACCGTCCCGGCGGCCGAGGCCGTCGACTCCTCGCTGCGCGCCCTGGAGTGGCTGCGTTCGGCGGGCGCCGAGCAGATCTACTTCAAGTACTGCTCGACGTTCGACTCGACGCCGGCCGGCAACATCGGCCCGGTCACCGAGGCCCTGATGGACGCGCTCGGCACCGACTTCACCGTCGCGACCCCCGCGTTCCCCGACAACGGCCGCACGGTCTTCAAGGGACACCTCTTCGTCGGTGATGTGCTGCTCGGCGAGAGCAGCATGCGGCACCACCCGCTGACCCCGATGACCGACTCCAATCTGGTGTCGGTGCTGGACGCGCAGACCGCGCGGCCCGTCGGGCTCATCGACCACAAGGCCGTCGCGGCCGGGGCCGAGGCCGTCGCGGCGCGGATCGAGGAGCTGCGCAAGGAGGGTGTCGGCGTCGCGGTCGTCGACGCCGTGTCCAACGACGACCTGGTGCGCCTGGGCGCAGCGGTCGCCGGTCTGCCGCTGGTCACCGCGGGTTCGGGCCTCGCCATCGGGCTGCCCGCGAACTGGGGCATCGTGCCGTCCCCCGAGGCCGCCGAACTCCGCGCCGCCTCCGGCCACTCGGCGGTCGTCGCCGGTTCGGTGTCGGCGGCCACCAACGGTCAGGTGCGGGAGTTCCTCGCCACCGGCCGCCCGGGCTTCAGCGTGGATCCGATGCGGATCGCGGCGGGCGAGGACGTGGTCGCCGAGGCGCTCGCGTTCGCCGACGCCCATCTGTCGTCCGACGGGCCGGTGCTCATCTACTCGACCGAGTCCCCCGACGCCGTACGCGACGTGCAGGGGCAGCTCGGTGCCGCCGAGGCCGGGGAGCTGGTGGAGCGGACGCTCGCGGGTGTCGCCCAGGGCCTCGTCGAGCGCGGGGTGCGGCGGCTCGTCGTCGCGGGTGGCGAGACCTCGGGCGCCGTCGTGCAGGCCCTCGGTCTGACCGGTCTTCGGATCGGCCCGCAGATCGACCCGGGTGTGCCGTGGTGTGCGGCGTCGCTCGCCGACGGTGACACCCTGCACATCACGCTCAAGTCGGGGAACTTCGGCGGCCCGGACTTCTTCACCGCCTCCTTCGACAAGCTCGCCCATGGGGAGCCCAAGTGACACTCGACACCAAGTCCCCCGTCGACACGGCGCGTTCGGAGATCGTCCGTGTCGGCACCAGCCTCTTCGACCGCGGCTACGTCCACGCCAGCGCCGGCAACATCAGCGCGAAGCTCGACGACGGCCTCGGTCACCTCATCACCCCGACCGACGCGGCCCTCGGCTTCCTGGATCCCGAACGGCTCTCGCTCGTCGACGCCGATGGTGTGCAGGTGGCGGGCGACCGCGCCAGCAAGACACTGACCCTGCACCGCCGGATCTACGAGGCCGATCCCACGGCCCGCTTCGTGATCCACACCCACTCCACCCACCTGGTCGCGCTCACCCTCGCCGGTGTGTGGCACCAGGACGACGTCCTGCCGCCCATCACCCCGTACTACGTGATGAAGGTGGGACACGTCCCGCACATCCCGTACCACCGGCCCGGCGACCCGCGCGTCGCCGACCTGGTGACCGAGCGGATCAACTCCCGTACCGCACAGGGCACTCCGATCCGCGCGGTCCTGCTCGACCGGCTCGGCCCCGTGGTCTGGGGCCCGGATGCCGCCGCCGCGCTCGCCGTCCTCGAGGAACTGGAGGAGACGGCCCGCCTCTGGCTGACGACCGACCGCAAACCCACCCCCCTCCCCGAAGACGCCATCGCCGAACTGAGAGCCACGTTCAGCGCGGCGTGGTGACACCGCTCCCCCTGCCCCCTCCGCTCGCGCAGCACTGAGCCGCACAAGGAAGTGCCCCTCATGTCCACGACCGTCCCCACGGCCGACACCCCCGAACTCGCGCGTGAGAACGCCGTGTTCCGCAAGGTGATCCGCCGCATCGTCCCCTTCCTGATCCTCTGCTACGTGGTCTCCTATCTGGACCGCGTGAACGTGGGCTTCGCCAAGCTGCAGATGTCCTCGGACCTCGGCTTCAGCGAGGCGGCCTACGGGCTCGGAGCCGGCCTCTTCTTCATCGGCTACTTCTTCTTCGAGGTCCCCTCGAACCTCCTGATGCAGAAGGTCGGCGCCCGCACCTGGATCGCCCGCATCATGATCAGCTGGGGCCTGGTGTCCGCGGCGTTCGCCTTCGTCAACAGCGAGGCGACGTTCTACGTGCTCCGCTTCCTGCTCGGCGCCGCCGAGGCCGGCTTCTACCCCGGCGTGATCCTGTACTGCACGTACTGGTTCCCGTCCCAGCGCCGCGCCCGCGTCATCGCGATGTTCATGTCGGCGATCCCCGTCGCGGGCATCTTCGGCAACCCGCTCTCCGGCTGGATCATGGACGTCTTCGACGACGCCGCGGGCTGGAACGGCTGGCAGTGGCTGTTCGTCGTGGAGGCGATCCCCGCCGTCGTCATCGGTGTGATCTGCCTGTTCTGGCTCGACAACGGCGTGCGCGACGCCAAGTGGCTGACCGACGACGAGAAGACCGTCATCGAGAACGCCCTCGCCGCCGACGCCACCCACCACACCGTGCACGGCCGCGCCCTCGACGCCTTCCGCAACGGCAAGGTGTGGCTGATGTGCCTCATCTACTTCTGCTTCGTGATGGGCCAGTACGCGCTGACGTTCTGGATGCCGACGTTCGTCGAGTCCACCGGAGTCAAGGGCGGCCTCGCGATCGGCGTCCTGAGCGCCGTCCCGTACCTGGCCGCGCTGATCGCCATGAACCTCTTCGGGTTCTCCGCCGACAAGCGCCGCGAGCGCCGCTGGCACCTGGTGATCCCGTCCCTGATGGGCGCCGTCGGCTTCTCGATGGCGGCGAGCTTCACTGGTTCGACCGTGCTCGCCCTGGTCGCCCTGTCGATCGCGGCGGCCGGCGTGCTGACCTGCGCGCCGCTGTTCTGGTCGCTGCCGACCGCGTTCCTCGGCGGCACGGCGGCCGCGGCGGGCCTCGCGGCGATCAACTCGGTCGGCAACCTCGCCGGCTTCGTCAGCCCGTACATGATCGGCGCCCTGAAGGACGCGACCGGTTCGACGGCGATCCCGATGTACGTTCTGGCTCTCTCGCTCGTCATCGGCGCGGCGGCCGTCCTGACGACGAAGAAGGACGTCGTCAACCGCTGAGGCACCCACCTCTCTCCACCCTCCCTAGGAGTCACCATGCCGAGGTTCGCGGCGAACCTGTCCATGCTGTATCGCGAGCACGACTTCCTGGACCGCTTCGCCGCGGCCTCGGCGGACGGCTTCGAGGCCGTCGAGTACCTCTTCCCGTACGCGTACGGGACCGGGGAGCTCCGCGCCCGCCTCGACGAACACAGCCTGCGCCAGGCCCTGTTCAACGCCCCGCCCGGCGACTGGGACGGCGGCGAGCGCGGTATCGCGGCGCTCCCGGGCCGCGAGTCCGAGGTCCGCGAGGGCGTCGACCGGGCCCTGGAGTACGCGGCCGCGCTCGGCAGCCCGCGCGTACACATGATGGCGGGCCTCGTGCCCGAGGGTGTGTCGCGCGAAGAGTGCCGGGACACGTACCTGAGCAACCTGGCGTACGCGGCCGAACAGGCGGCGCCCGCCGGGATCGACATCCTGGTCGAGCCCATCAACACCCGTGACATGCCGGGCTACTTCCTGAACCATCAGGCGGACGCCCACGCCGTCGTACGCGAGGTGGGCGCGCCCAATCTGAAGGTCCAACTCGACCTGTACCACTGCCAGATCGTCGAGGGCGACCTCACCGCCGCCCTCCGCCGCGACCTGCCGACCGGACGGGTGGGCCATCTGCAGATCGCGGGCGTCCCCGACCGCCACGAGCCCGACGCCGGCGAGCTGAACCTCCGTCACCTGCTGTTGGTGATCGACGAGTTGGGCTTCGACGGCTGGATCGGCTGCGAGTACCACCCCAGGGCCGGCACGAGCGAGGGTCTCGGCTGGCTGAAGAACATGCGAGGAGAGCAGTACTCATGAGGATCGTCATCACGGGCGGCTTCGGCTTCCTGGGCCGCCAGGTCGCCGAGGCCCTGCTGGAGCGGCGCACGTTCGACGGCGCGCCCATCGACCGCCTGACGCTGGCGGACAAGTTCGTTCCCGACGAGTCGCCGCTGAAGGCCGACGCCCTGGTGAGCGTGGTCGAGGGCGACCTCACGGACCACCTCGACGAGCTGTTCGCCGAGCCGGTCGACGTGGTCGTCCACCTCGCGGCCGCGGTGTCCGCGGAGTGCGAGGCGGACTTCGACCTCGGCATGACGGCGAACCTGGATACGACCCGCGCCCTCCTGGAGGCGGCCCGCGCCCAGTCGGAGGCGGGCGGCCCGACCGTCCGCCTCGTCCTGGCCAGCAGCGTCGCGGTCTACGGCTCCGACGCGGCGCTCCCGCTGCCGCCCGTGGTCAGCGAGTCGACGCTGCCCACGCCGCAGTCCAGCTACGGCGTGCAGAAGCGGATCTGCGAGCAGCTGGTCGCCGAGTACACGCGCCGCGGGTACGTCGACGGCCGCGTGACCCGCCTGATGACGGTGTCGGTACGCCCCGGCAAGCCGAACGCCGCCGCATCGGGCTTCCTGTCCGGCGTGGTCCGCGAACCCCTCGCGGGCCTCGCGGCGACGTGCCCGGTGAGCCCGGACACGCGGGTGGCGCTGGCCTCCCCGCGCCGCACGGTGGAGGGCATCCTGCGGGTCGCGCAGGCCGAACGCGGCACGCAGGAGGGCCAGTTGACCGGGAACATCCCGGTCAACCTCCCCGCGCTCACGGTCACGGTCGCCGACATGCTGGCCACGCTGCGCGAGCTGGCGGGCGACGCGGTGGCCGACCTGGTGACGGTGGCCCCGGACGCGGCGGTGGAGGCGATCGTCGGCTCGTGGCCGGCGGCCTTCGACAACACCCGCGCGGCGGCCCTCGGCCTGTCCGCCGACCCGGACTTCGCGTCGGTGATCCGGCAGTACGCCGCCGATCACCCGGACGCGGTCACCGCCGAGGTGTCCGCGGCCACGTCGATAGACTGACGTCATGTTCAACAAGGTGGACGGACCCGTGCGGCTCGCGGATCGCGTCGCGGCGATGCTCACCGAGGAGATCGAATCGGGGCGGCTGAGCGAGGGCGACAAGCTGCCGACCGAGGTGGAACTCGTCAAGCAGCTCGGCGTGAGCCGCACGGTGATCCGCGAGGCGGTCTCCCGGCTGCGCAACGCGGGCCTGGTGGAGCCCCGCCAGGGCAGGGGCGTCTTCGTGCTGCCCCGCCGCACCCGTCCCCTTGACCTGGAGGGCGACGCCGAGTCGCCGGGCACGCTGGCGAAGGTGCTCCAGATCGTCGAGGTCCGCCGCGCGATGGAGTCCGAGGCCGCCCATCTCGCGGCGACCCGCGCGCAGCCCGCCGACATCGTGCGGATGCGCGCGGCGCTCGCCGCGATCGACACGGCGGTGGCGGCGGGCGGCGACGGCACGGACGAGGACCTCGCCTTCCACCGCTCCATCGCCGAGTCGACGGGCAACCCGGTCCTGGTCTCCACGGTCCGCTACCTCGGCGAGGTCTCCCGCGGCGGCATCCGCGTCACCCGCGCCAACGAGGCCCGCCGCGACGACTTCTTCGAGGCGGTCCGCCATGAGCACCAGGCGATCCTGACCGCGATCGAATCCGGCGACCCGAAGGCGGCCCGTACGGCGGCGCGCCGCCACATGAAGCACGCGGCGACACGCCTGCAGAAGGCGGACCCGGAGTTCTGGGACGAGGCGGAGGGCCTGGAGGTCCCGGTGGACCTGGACGAGAGGGCCTGAACCACCCGCGGCCCCGATCCGCTCACCGTGCTCGCAGCAGCTGGCGGGCCATCACGATCCGCTGGATCTGGTTGGTGCCCTCGTAGATCTGGGTGATCTTCGCGTCGCGCATCATGCGCTCGGCGGGGAAGTCCCGGGTGTAGCCGTAGCCACCGAGGAGTTGCACCGCGTCGGTGGTCACCGCCATCGCGACGTCCGAGGCCAGGCACTTGGCGGCCGCGCCGAAGTACGTCAGGTCGGGCGATCCGGCGCTGCTGCGGGCCGCCGCCGCGTAGACCATCTGCCGTGCCGACTCGACCTTCATCGCCATGTCGGCGAGCAAAAACTGGACGCCCTGGAACTCGGCGACGGCCTTGCCGAACTGCTTGCGCTCCTGCACATAGCCGACCGCGAGGTCGAGGGCTCCCTGCGCGATGCCGAGGGCCTGGGCCGCGACCGAGACCCGCGTGTGGTCCAGGGTTCCGAGTGCCACCCGCATTCCCCTCCCCCGCGCGCCGAGCAGGCGGTCGCCGGGAATCCGGCAGCCGTCGAAGTACACCTCGCGGGTGACCGAGCCCTTCATCCCCATCTTCCGCTCGGGCTCTCCGTACGTGATGCCGGGGTCGTCCGCGTGCACGACGAAGGCGGAGATGCCCCGGGAGCCGGCACCGGGATCGGTGACCGCGAAGACGATGAGGTACCCGGCAACGCCGGCGGAGGTGATCCAGGTCTTGACGCCGTCGAGCACCCACTCGTCGCCGTCGGCCACCGCCCGGCAGCGCATCGCGGCGACGTCGCTGCCCGCCTCCCGCTCGCTGATGGCGTACGCCATCAGCGCCCTGCCCGCGGCGACTTCGGGGAGGTAGCGCCGCTTCTGCTCCTCCGTCCCGGCCAGCAGCAGCGGTACGACCCCGAGCTTGTTGGAGGTCTGGACGGTGGAGGACGAGGCGCACACACGGGCGACCTCCTCGACCGCGATGGCGGCGGCGATGGCGTCGACGCCGTCGCCCTCGTACTCCTCGGGGACGCCGGGAGCGTGCAGCCCGGCCGCCACGAGCGTCTTGTAGTTGTCGTGCGGGAAGCCGCCCCGGGCATCGACCTCCGCGGCCCGTGGTCCGAGTTCCTTCTCCGCGAGGGCCCGCGCCGCGGCGCGGAACTCGTCGTACATCGGGGGCAGCAGGTACGGCGTGGTGGCGTGCTCGGTCATGGCGCGGCCCTTCAAGGTGTGCGGATCGGTAAGGGGAGGGCGGCACGGAGGAGTGCGGGCCCGGCTCCATTCCGGGCCACGGTGCCTGGCCCTGCCAACGTGCGCACGCACGAACATCGGCCCGCAGTTCGTGCGCCCGCACATCGACCCCGCGACGGCCACAGCCATACGTTCCGCATGCCGGATGCGATCCACCGATTGAAAGGCGCGAGGCGATGACCGTTCTTCAGGGGCTGCGAGTGCTCGATCTGAGCCGGGTGCTGGCGGGCCCGTACTGCACCGCCCTGCTGGCAGATCTCGGCGCGGACGTGGTGAAGGTCGAGCCGCCGGCCGGTGACGACGCGCGGCACCTGGGGCCCTTCCGGGACGGCGAGAGCGTCTACTTCGCCCAGCTCAACCGCGGCAAGCGGAGCATCGCGCTCGATCTGAAGAACCCCGACGACCACGCGCTGCTGCTGCGGCTCGTCGAGCGTGCCGACGTCTTCGTCGAGAACTTCCGCCCCGGTGTCGCCCAGCGGCTCGGCATCGACCATCCCACGCTCGCCGCGGTCAACCCGCGCCTGGTCTACGCGAGCATCTCGGGTTTCGGGCAGAGCGGTCCGATGCGGGAGCACCCCGCATACGACCTGATCGTCCAGGCGATGTCCGGCCTGATGGCCGGGACGGGCACCCCGGACGGGCCGCCCACCAGGGTGGGTGAGTCGGTCGGTGACCTGATGGCCGGGCTGTTCGCCTCGTGGGCCATCAGCTCCGCTCTGTACGACCGGGAGCGCGGCGGACGTGGCCGGCACATCGACGTAGCCATGCTCGACTCGCTGGTGGCGCTGCAGGTGACCGCGATGAGCCTGGTCACCGCGACCGGGCAGCTGCCGGGCCGGGTCGGCAACCGGCATCCGGTCTCCACACCGTTCGACACCTACCGCACCGTTGATGGCCTCGTGGCGATCGCGGTGGCGAGCGACTCGGTCTTCGAACGGTTCGCCACTCTGGTGGGTCGGCCCGACCTCCCGTCCGATCCGCGGTTTCACGACGACACCGCCCGCTCCCGCCACGTCGAGCAGGTACGGGAGATCACCGAGGGGTGGTCGTCGGCCCTCACCACGGACCAGGCCCTGAAGCTCGCACAGGAGGCGGGGGTCCCCGCCGCGCCGATCTGGGAGCTGACCGACGCGCTGCGCAGCGAACAGATCCAACAGCGGGGCCTGATCGGCGAGTTCGACCACCCGGTACTGGGCCCCACTCCGTACCTACGGCAGCCGGCGCAGTTCGGGGACGCCTCCCCTGGCCCGACCGCCCCCAGCCCCGGGCTCGGCGCGCACGCCGGGGACGTCGTCGCGCAATGGCTCTCCGGAGACGGGGACCGGGACAGGAACCGGGACGACACACGCCCGTAGTTCCGAGCACCCGCAGCACGCACTCAGCACACACGCAGATCCGAGGCACACCAGCGAAGAGGGTCATACACATGGCAGGCGTGGTAGAGCAGCACTCGATCGATGTGGTCCCCGATGCCGAACGGCACGGGACCGCCTTCAGTCAATTCACCCTATGGCTGGGCGCCAATCTCCAGATCACCGCGGTCGTCACGGGAGGGCTCGCCGTCGTCTTCGGCGGCGGCGCGTTCTGGTCGATCGTCGGCCTGCTGGTCGGCAATCTCCTCGGCGGGGCGGTGATGGCCCTGCACTCGGCGCAGGGCCCGCGCCTCGGGCTCCCGCAAATGATCTCCAGCCGGGCCCAGTTCGGAGTCCGGGGCGCCGTCGTCCCGCTGGCTCTCGTCATCGTCATGTACGTCGGATTCTTCGCCAGTGGCAGCGTCCTCGCCGGTCAGGCGGTCGGTGAGCTCACGCACCTCGGTGACACGACCGGCATCGTGGTCTTCGCGCTGACCACCGCGGTCACGGCCGCCGTCGGCTACCGCCTCATCCACACCCTCGGCAGAATCGCCAGCGTCGTGTGCGCGCTCGCCTTCGTCTACCTCGGCATCCGTCTCCTGGAACAGGCGGAGCTGTCCGCGCTGCTGGTCGACCGCGCCTTCGACCTTCCGACCTTCCTCCTCGCGGTCTCGCTCTCCGCGTCCTGGCAGCTCGCCTTCGGCCCGTACGTCGCCGACTACTCGCGCTACCTGCCCCGCACGACCTCCGCCCGCGCCACGTTCTGGTGGACGCTGGCCGGTTCGGCCCTCGGCTCCCAGTGGTCGATGGCCTTCGGCGTCCTCGCGGCGGCCGCCGCGGGCAGTGCCTTCGTCGACAACCAGGTGGGGTACGTCATCGGCCTCGGCGGCGCGGGCCTGACGGCCTCGTTCCTCTACTTCGTCATCGCCCTGGGCAAGCTGACCATCAATGTGCTCAACACCTACGGCGGTTTCATGTCGTTGGTGACCGGCGTCAGCGGCTTCCGCGGTCAGCGGTACCTCTCCCCCCGGCTCCGCGCCGCCTACATCGCCGGCATCATGGCCGTCGGGACAGCGGTCGCCCTCGTCGGCAAGGACAGCTTCCTGACCTCCTTCAAGGACTTCCTGCTGTTCCTCCTGACCGCGTTCACCCCCTGGTCGGCGATCAACCTGGTCGACTACTACGTCATCGCGAAGGAGCGGTACGACCTGCCGGCCCTGAGCGACCCGCACGGCCGGTACGGGGCCTGGCGCTGGAAGGCCATCGGTGTCTACGGCGTCGGGCTGCTGGCCCAACTCCCTTTCCTCGTAACGGGTTTCTACACCGGCCCGCTGGTGGCACCGCTCGGCGGTACGGACATCTCCTGGATCGTCGGCCTCACCGTCCCGGCCGCTCTTTACTGGGTGCTGTGCCGTCGCGACACCGCCCACATACCGGAGCGCACGATCCTGCGCCCCGCGGATGTGACTGCCGTCTAGGGCCTGATCCAAACGACAGGCCCCAGGGCCGGATCACAACGACAGGCCCTACGCGTCGGCGTCCAGCGCGGTCAGCGCGAGCCACAGTTCCATGCGGTCGGCGAGGCGGCCGAGGTCACGGCCGGTGAGTTGCTCGATCAGCCGCAGCCGGTAGCGCAGGCTGTTGCGGTGGAGGGTCAGCTCGCGGGCGGTCGCGGCGGGCGAGCAATCGTGAGCAAGGTACGACCGCAGGGTGCTGACGAGTTCCGCCCGGTGCTCCTCGTCGTGGCTCAGCAGCGGAGCGAGCACGGCGTGCCCCAACTCCCGCAGCGGCAGGTCCAGGTTGCCCATCAGCAGACCGGCGATGCTAAGGGGCGCCGCCCGGTGCACCCCGGGTCCTGCCTGTGCGGCCTGGCGCGCCTCGAAGTAGCCGAGCCGCAGCCCGCTCACACCGCGCCGCGGCTCCGCCACGCCGACCCGGACCTGCGGGTCCAGCACGCTCAGGTGGCCCGCGACCGTCCCGGCCGCACCCTCGGCGTCGACACCGCCCGGCACGACGATCATCACCGTGTCGTCGATCAGAGCGGTGGGCAGCCGGTCCCTCGCCCGCTCCAGGAGCGGCCCCAGCGTCCACGGCAGATTGCGCAGCCGCGCGGGGTCGCCGTCGACCCGGGCGACCACGACCGCGTGGAGGCCTTCCGTGGCGAGCCCGTGGGAGGCCAGCCGGCGGCGGGCGTCACCGTCCGAGACCGTGCGGTGCAGGACGTCCTCCAGGAGCTGACCGAGCAGCTCCCGCCGACCGGTGAGCACGGCCTGGTGGCGGGCCACTTCGAGCCCGAGGATGCTCGTGGCGAACGACAGGATGTCCTGGCGCCGCGTGGGCTGCTGGGTGCGCAGCTCCGCGACCGGGACACCGTCCACGACGACCGGCAGGGACTCCCCCGTACCGACCGTGGCGGTGTCCGGCCAGCGGCTCGACGCGGGGTGGCGCGCGAGGACGTGACCGCCCGCCTCGACGACTGCCACAGGACCTGCCACCAGTTCCCGGTGCAGCCGCCGGAGCAGCCCGCGCAGCCCGTGTCCGGACAGCAGTTCGCGGACCAGCTGGTCCTGCAAGGTGACGGCCGAGCGCACCGCGTCGTATCGCTGCGCGAAGATCCGGTCGGCGACCCAGCGGCTGATCTGCACGAACGGCACCTCGACCGGCGAGCCGATGAGCGCGAGGCCGGCCCGCTCGGCGACCTCGACGACAACGGGCGGCACTTCCTGGTGCACGAGGCCGGTGCCGAAACAGAGCGCGGCCACCGGCAACTCCGCCAGCCGTTCCAGCAGCCCGGCCCACCCGGCGTCGTCCCGCTCGAGCATGCCGGTCGTCATGACCAGCTCGTCGCCGCGCAAAAACGGCAGCGGATCGGGCAGCTCCGTCGTGGACACCCAGCCGATCCGCCGCGCCGCGTCGTGACAGTGGCTGGTCAGTGCCCGAAGCCGCAGGGACGGTTCGGCGAGGAGATCGGCAACGGAGACGGACACGGACCGATTGTGCATCATCCCGGATCCTGGGGAAGGGGCCCCTGCTCCTTAGGAGCTGGGGGGGGGAGGCATGCCGGCGCCGGGGACTCCAGCAGGCTCCGTCAGAAGGACCCTTCCTCGTCCCACTCCCCGCCCAACGCCAGCAGCTCCTTGCTGTGCTCCACCTGGGAGACCCACTCCGGGGGCCAGCCCGCGATCCCGTGGTACGCCCCCGCGAAGGCGCCGGTGAGCGCGGCGATCGAGTCGGAGTCACCGGAGGTGCACGCGGCGCGGCGCACCGCGGTGACCGGGTCGTCGGGGAAGAGCAGGAAGCACAACAGGCCGGTGGCCAGGGCCTCTTCGGCGATCCAGGCCGCGCCCGTCGCCAGGCACGGATCGGCCTCGGGGTCGACCCCACCGGGCGCGGCGGCAGCGGCCAGGCGTTCGAGGACGCTGATGCACTCCTGCCAGCCCCCGTCGACGTAGGCCGCCCCCTGGGGTGCGAGGTCACCGAGCCACTGACCCCAGCCGGGCGGCGGCGTGAGGACCGAGGCGCGCGCGTAGGCGAGCAGCAGTTCCGGCAGGAGCGCGGGCGCGGTGCCATGGGCGAGGAGCCGGATCGCGTACGCGGTCAGGTCGCTGGCGGCGAGGGCGGTAGGGTGCCCGTGCGTGAGGGCGCTCTGCAACTGGGCGATCAGGGCACGCTGGTGGGGCGCAGGCCCGGGGATCAGCGCGACGGGCGCGACGCGCATATTGGCACCGCACCCCTTGGAGTTCGGAAGCGTGGCCTGGGCCCACGGCGTGCCCTTGCGCAGGGCGCGGCACGCGGTCATGCAGGTCTTGCCGGGGGCGATGCCCGGGTGATCGAGCCAGGCACCGAACCGCTCGATGAGCGCGCCGGTCACCCGCTGGGGCTGGGCGAGCCCACCGCCCTCCTGCACCTGACGCAGGGCACGCGCCACCGCGAGCGTCATCTCGGTGTCATCCGTGACGAGCGCGACACCGTCGTACCGCACGGGCAGCCGCGTCCCCCGCCAGGGCCCGAACTCGGCCTCGATACGCGTGACGGACGAGAGGAACTCGGTGGGCTGCCCCATGGCGTCGCCGAGGGCGGAACCGATGAGGGCGCCGGTGGCGGGGCGTTTGTTGGGGGTGCTCACGGGGGTGTGTTCCTTCCGGTGGGACGTGCTGGAAGTGCTGGACGTGCTTCGGTGCCAGGTGACCAACGCCTGTACGGCGACGGCGAGCGAACCGTTGTCCAAGGCGCTGGCGATGCAGCCGTCCCCGAAGCGTTCACCTCGTACGACGCTGGTGACCAGGCGGACGGCGTCGGCGGCGCCGATGGTGCCGTCGTCACCGGGCCGTGGCGGCTCTTGGTCCATCCACTTGTAGGCGGGCGTGACGGCACCGATCTCGTACAGCAGCTCGGTCACGCGCCGGACGAGGGGCGGGTACTCGGGGAAGGGGATGTGCCGGACGCCGTCGTCCCCCACGGGAGACGTCCACGGCACGTCCCGAATCTCACGCAACGGACCGATACCGCGCTCCAGCTCCTCCCACTGCGCGACCTTGGTCAGGTCGAGCTGGTCGAGCAGCACGGCATCGTCGGCCGGCGCGTCGGCGGGCTGATTCATTCTCGTCGTCCCTTCGTCAGCCGAAAGCGTTCACGCCGATGTCGCGGACCGGGAGGGTGACACCGAGGCGGTAGCCGCGGTTCATGCGCAACCAGCTCGACGGGGCGGCGTTTCGGGTCAGCTCCTCGACCGTCGCCTTGCCGACGCCTGGCCAGTCCTTGGGGGCGTAGTCCTCGCGTGTGGCGATCTCCAGCAGGTGAGGGTACTTACCGTCTCCGGCGTTCTCCTGCCACAGCGGCCTGCCCTCCGCGGTGAGGGGATAACACACCTCGGCGACGCGCAGGACCTCCAGGAATTTCGCGGCCGTGGTTCTCGCAACGCGCAGTTTTTGGTATTCGAGCTCGACGTCGTTGACCGACGGGTCGAAACCCATTCCCTTGGCCGTCACCTTCCACTTGGGGTTCGCCTCGAACTCCGACATCGACCCGTCGGGACGGATGCGCCACAGACCGACGTATCCGGTGACCGGGATCTTCCGGCGGTCGTAGAGCGGAAAGTGCTGGTCGACCGCGAACCAGAGACGTTCGCCCTCGGCGGGCTTGGCTTGTTCGGCGGTGCGCCGCATCTGATCGGTGGGGTGCACGACGAATCCCTTGCCACGTTCGTACCTGGGGAAGTGGCGGGAGAACAGACTGCGTTGGTCCGGCTCGTCGATACTGGGCGTGACGACCTTCTCCGGGAGCTCGGCCGGACTCTGCGCCTCGCCCCACTCGCCCCGCAGCACGACTCCCGGGTACGGCCAGGCGCCGATGAGCTTGGTCTGGGCCTCGGCCAGGAACTCGGTGGGTCTCAGCCCCCGCTCGTAGGCCGCTCGGCGCCGCCCGAGCCAGAAACTGTACGACTTGTTGCTCGCGTCGTCTCCTTGCTCCCTATTGATGTAGATGCCTACGGCACCCTCCTCATCGGATGCCCACAGACAGCCGAAAACTCCGATGGGGTTGGCCAGGAGCACATACGTGACCGGGCCGTCGTACCGGCTCGGGTAATCGGGCGGGCTGTACACGAGCCGCGGGCTGAGGGGTTCCGACTGGGGCCTTACCAAGGGGGTTTCCTCATTCCCCCCGGGGGTGTTCTCACTCACTTGGCTACTATTTCTCCGTAGATGTGGTACTTGCCGTCCACGTTCGCGACCTCCGACACCTGGAACTTCTGGCCCCGGTCGAGGAGCAATTCTCGCTCACCCCGGTTCTGACTGATCTCGTCGACCCACATTCCATGGGTTCCCTCGGGGGCGCGGAGGTGCAGCACGGATTCGGTGTGCGTGAACTGCGTCGGCCCGAGGGACGTGGACAAGTAACCGTCGTCCGAGAGCGTCTTGCCGGCCAGTTCCTGGGGATCGCTCACCTTGAATTCCTTGAGCCAGTGGTCCAGGTCGGTCGCCCTGTGGACCACCAGGTCCTCCGGGAGGGTGCTCTTGGTCATGGCGGAATCGATGTTGTCGATCCAGCCTTCCACCTGCGGACTCGCCAGGCCGGCGTCCCCGCGCAGCAGTCCGTTGATGTCGCCGAAGCGGTGGCTGGTGTAGGCGTGCAACGCGTCACGCTCTTCCGCGGGCAGCGAGCGCACGGTGTCGCCCATCTCGGAATTCCCGTACCGCACCGCCGAGTCGGCGTCGAAGTCCCGGGCGCCGGTGAGTGCTTCGTGCTGATCGCCCCGGGCCGCGGAGGTGTCACCGTCGGGCGGCTGCTGCGGTGAGTGGTCCGGGGATTGCGCCGGGGAGTCACCGAGGTCACCGCTGTGCCCTTCCCCTGCACCGTTGCCACGGTCGTCCCAGTCGCCTCGGTCCGGGGAGTCCGGGGCAGGACCGTCCTGGCCGACGCCATGGCCGTCGGGATCGCCCAGCCCGTCGCCGGGCGCATCCGAAGCAGGAGACTCGGACGGGCCGTGTCCGGCCCCATCGGACACCTCGGGCGCCTCGGACGGCGCCCCGGCCGGGTCGTCCGCCGGGCTGTGGGACGGGACGTCATCCGCCTTGGCGGCATCGTCGAAGGAGCTGTTCGCGCTGTCCGGCACCGCGGGGTTCTCCGGCACCGCGGGACTCTCCGGCCCCCGATCAACGGTCCACCCCTCCGGCAGCTCAGGCTTGCCCGCCGCATCGGCCCCGCCATGCTTCGCCGCGGACTCCCCCGCCCCCTCCGCGAAGTCCCCCACCACATCCCGCCCCGCGCTCCGGGCCGCCGACTCCGTGGCCTCCTCCGCGCCCTCGCGGGCCACCGAGGTCAGCCCGCGCCGGGCCGCCGACGCGCCCGTCGCCGCGCCGCCCGTGGCGACGTCGGTCGCGGCGTCGAAGAGGAAGGTCCCCGTCGCCTCCACCGGGTCCTTGGACCAGCCGGAACCGGCCATGCCCTTCACCAGGTCGACGGGGTGGTTGGTGCTCTTGACCAGGCCCGCGGTCAGACCGCTCACGTTGGAGAGGTACTGCATCGGGTGCGTCAGGTTGTACGGCGTGAGCGGCTGCACCGTGTTGAGCAGCCGCACGGTGCCGGAGGCGCCCTTCACGAAGCCGCCCACCAGGTGCTCGGTGCTGACGATGCCGGACTTCGTGTAGTCCCCGACCGCGGACATGAGTTGGGTCCCCATGCCCGGCGCGTCGGGGGCGCCCTTGGACGCCTCGAGGACCTTGGACCTCGCGTCGGCGGCCGCCGACGTGCGCTGGCCGCGCGCCTCGTCGAGGATCTCGCGGGCCTCCTGCCTGCCCGCCTCCCCCGGGTCGTCGAAGGCGCCGGGATCCTTGGGCGCGGGGCCCTGTTCGGCGCCGAGGGACCCGGACAGCTTGTAGTCCCACATCGCCTGCTGCTCACGCTCGTACGCGGCCCTCGCCTGCTCGGAGCGCTGCTCGGCGGCGCGCCAGGTCTGGACGGCCACGGCCGCCTGCTTGCGCGCCCACTCGACGGTGTCGGCGTACGCGTGCAGTGCGCTCGCGGCGTCCTGGCAGGCGTCGGCCGCGGTCAGCCACCGCTTGGGGTGCGCGTCGAACTTCTCGCGGAACGAGTCGCCCGCCGCACCGCTCCACTCCCCGGTGGCGATCTTCCGGAGCGCCTGCCCGGTCGACTCGAAGGCCTTCCCGAACTTCGCGAGGTGGTCGGCGGACTCCCGCAGATCGCCGGGCGAACCGTGGATCAGCTCGCCCGGCTCGACCGTCTCGTCGAGCTCGCGCTCGGGCACGTCGACGCCCAGCTTGTCGCCGGCCCACTCGAGGCCGTCCTTCGTGCCCTCGACGACCGTGTCCTTGACGGCCCCGACCTTGTCGGAGACCCAGTCCGTGACGCCCATCAGCCGTCACCGCCGCGGCCCGCACGGTAGGCGGACTCGAGCATGTCGATGCCCGCGCCCCTGACACCGCTGGTGGCGGAGTCCTTCAGGGTGCTCGACCACTGCTGACGCATGTCGTCCATGGCGGACTTGGTCGCATCCGGCGACGTGTCGGGCCTGAAGGACTCCTTGGCGCCGTCGCCGATCTCGCTCCACGACATCTTGCTCGCCTGGTCGCCGGTCACCGTCGGAGCCCCGAACTGCGCCATGACGGCGTCCTTGACGATGCCCTCCCCGTACTCCTCCATGTCGTGGTACGTGCCGGCGGACAGGTCCAGCTTGTCGGCGACCTCGTTGCCCTCCCGCACGAGTTCGCGCACGCCCCAGGCCCACCGCTCGCCGAAGGCCGTCAGCGCCGCGGTGAGTCCCTCGTCCCCGACCTGCAGCTTGCTGAGCGTGATGTCCTCGAAGCCGCGCCCCACGGCGCCGTTCCCGACCGCGTGCAGGCCGCCGAGCGACTGCAGCTCGTCGATGACCTGGTTGATGCCCTTGGCCGCCTGCTTGAGCAGGTCCGGGTCGACCCCGTAGCCGTTGCCGCTCACGCCATCGCCCCCTGCGCCACGATGTCGACGGCGATCGCGTCCGGGACGATGCCGGACGTGGGCGGCAACAGCATCGGATACGCCCCCGCCACATCCACCGCGACGCCCGCAGGCTCCCTCACCTCGCGTACGAGGTCGGGCAGGACGTCGTCAAGGAGCCGGAAGCCGAGCACGGTCACGAAGGTGATCCGGCCGTGCTGCGCCGCGAGATCCGCGTCGTCCTGCGCGGCCTTGGCGTGCACGAACCGCTCCAACTCGCCCTGCGAGGTGAACGCGTACAACCACCGCGTCCCCCGCACCGAGCCGTTCCACAGCGAACGCGGCCCGGCCATCGGCACGATGACCGCCGCCTCACGGAACGCGGCGAGCAACGCGTCCCGCTCCCCGCGCTCGGCGTAGAAGTCCCGTATCTCGGCGGCCAGTTCGGCCCGCCCCGCATCTCCTGCGGCTTCGTGGGCCCCACTGGCCCCTTGTCCCCCGTGCATCATGCGTTGCTTCCTCCCCGTGCGCGGCGCGATGATCATGCAATCACGAACATGCGTGCACGCCACAACCAGGTCGGGGCCACAACGACAAGAAGTGCCGGCCGAGACGAATCTCGACCGGCACTCCGTGAGTTGAGCTGAGTGTCCGAGGGGGGACTTGAACCCCCACGCCCGATAAAGGGCACTAGCACCTCAAGCTAGCGCGTCTGCCATTCCGCCACCCGGACAAGGTGTTCGCCGCTTCCGGGACCTTGCCCCGTGGCGACGAACAGAACCTTATCAAGGGTTCGGAGTGGCTTTCACCAGCACCTATGCGATCTGTGCGATCCCGGCCGGCCTCCCTACGGAGCCGTCATCCGCTGCTCGACTTCCGGGTGCTTCTTCAGCCACGCCGCGACGGCCGCCTCCTGGTGGCCCTGGCCGTGCTTGTTGATCTCGATCTCCAGGGTGCCGAGCTCGTCCTCGCTCATCTTGAACCTGTCGAACCACTTGGTGAGCTGCGGGTACTGCTTGGTGAACGCCTTGCTGGTGACCGTGCGGATGGTGTCGCCCTTGCCGAAGAGGCCCTTGGGGTCCTTCAGCTTGGTCAGGTCGTACTTGCTGTAGGCCCAGTGCGGGGTCCACAGGAGCACCGCGATCGGCTCCTTCTTGGCGTACGCGCGCTTCAGCTCGGCCAGCATCGCCGGGGTGGAGCCGTTGACGACCTTGTACTCCTTGTCGAGGCCGTAGCCGGGCACGACATCCTTCGTGAGGATGTTCATCGTGCCGGTGCCGCCCTCGATGCCGACGATCTTGCCGTTGAACTCCTTGGCGCGCCCCTTGAGGTCCTCGACCGACTTGATGCCCTTCACGTAGGACGGGACGGCGATCTCGAGCGAGGTGGGCCCGTACCAGGAGCCGAGGGTCTCGACCTTGTTCTTGTACTTGTCCCAGTAGCTCTTCTGCGTATACGGCAGCCAGGCGTCGAAGTTGACGTCGATGTCACCGGTGGACAGGCCGGTGTAGACCGGGCCGACGTCCATCTGCTTCAGGTTGAACTTGTAGCCGCGGTTCTCCAGGACGTGCTTCCAGAGGAAGGTGACCGCGATGTCCTCGTCCCAGGGGAACCAGGCGACGTTCACCGGGCGCTTGGCCTCGGCCGGGGCCGACTGCTTCTTGACCGGGGCCAGCTTGTCGACGAAGCCGGGGTCCTCCTGCTTCAGCCACGCCTTGACGGCGTCCTGCTGCTTGCCCTTGCCCGACTTGTTGATCTCGGCCTCGAGGCTGGTGAGCTGCTTGTCGGTCAGCTTGAAGGCCTTGAGCCACTTGTCGACCTCGGGGAAGTCCTTGCCGAAGCCCTTGCGTCCGATGGAGTGGATGCCGTCGCCCTTGCCCCAAGTGCCCTTCGGGTCCTTGAGCTTGGTGAGCTTGTAGTCGTTGTACGCCCAGTGTGGCGACCAGAGCGGGACGACGATCGGCTTCTTCTTGGCGTACGCGCGCTTCAGCTCGGCCAGCATCGCCGGCGTCGAGCTGTCGACGACCTTGTACTCCTTGTCGAGGCCGTACTCCTTGAGGACCTTGCTCTTGAGCAGCGCCGACTCGCCGGCGCTGGCCTCGATGCCGGTGATCTTGCCGCCGAACGTGGCGCCCTTGCCCTTCAAGTCCTCCATCGACTTGATGTCCTTCATGTACGAAGGCACCGCCAGCTCCAGAGAGGTCGGGCCGTACCAGCTGCCCAGGTCCTCGAGTTCCTTGCCGTACTTCTTCCAGTACTCGGCGTGCGTGACCGGCAGCCACGAGTCGGTCTGGAAGTCGACCGAGCCCTCGGCGAGCGAGGTGTAGAGGGGACCCGCGTCGAGCTGCTTCATCTCCACCTTGAAGCCGCGCTGCTCCAGGACTTCCTTCCACAGGAATCCGGAGGCGACGGCGTCGTCCCACGGCACGTAGCCGAGGGTGATCTTCTTGCCCTGGCCCACGTCGGTGGACGCGGCCGTCGGGGAGGTCGCGGCGTTGTTCTGGCCGAACATGCCCATGCCGCCCGCCACGAGCGCGAGGACGACGACACCGACCACGGCGACGGCCGGGCGGGGGCGGTACGACCAGATCTTCAGGCCCTGCGTGACCCGCAGCTTGTTGAGCGCGCGGCGGCCCAGCGGGGAGACCTGCTGACCGAGCGAGCTGGTCATACGGTCCAGGTAGATCGCCAGAATGACGATCGAGATGCCGGACTCGGCGCCGAGGCCGACGTTCAGCTGGCCGATGGCCTCGTTCACCGCGCCACCGAGACCACCCGTGCCGACCATGCCCGCGATGGCGGCCATCGACAGGCCCAGCATGATGACCTGGTTGACGCCCGCCATGATCGTCGGCAGGGCGAGCGGGAGCTGCACACGGAACAGCGTGTTGCGTGGCGTCGTGCCGAACGCGTCCGCCGCCTCGACGAGTTCCTTGTCGACCTGGCGGATGCCCAGCTCGGTCATGCGCACGCCCGGCGGCACCGCGAAGATCAGCGTCGCGACGATACCGGCCGGGGCACCCGAGCCGAAGAACAGGATGGCGGGGATCAGGTAGACCATCGCCGGCAGCGTCTGCATCAGGTCGAGGACCGGACGGAACAGGTTGCTGACCCGGTCCGAGCGGGCCGCCCAGATGCCCAGGGGCACGCCGATGATCAACGCGATGAGTGTCGAGACGAGGACGAGCGACAAGGTCTCCATCGCCTTGTCCCACAGCTCCAGGTTCTGGATGAACCAGAGCCCGACGAAGGCCAGGACGGCCCCCAGGGTGCCGCGCAGCCAGAAGGCGATCACGGCGAAGATGCCTGCCAGCAGGAGCGGCTCGGGCGCCTGGAGGAGCTCGGTCAGGCCGTCGTAGACGCCGTTGAAGATGCTCTCGAAGAAGCCGAACAGCCAGTCCAGGTGGACGAGCATCCACTGGACGACGTCGTTGACCCCGTCACCGAAGGGAATCCTAGGCACCGGCGTTCACCTTCTTCGCCGGCTCGTCCTCGGTGAGGTCGGAGGCCGCCGCGTTGTCCTCGACGGTCTTCGTCGGCTCGCCCAGCACCGCGAGCAGCCGCTCGCGCGGGACGACTCCGACGAGCTCGCCCTCGTCGTCCACGACCGCGACGGGTATCGCGCTCGTCGAGCACGGCAGGAACAGTTCGGCGATGGGTGTGTCCTCATGCACCTGCGCCGGGGCATCGGCCATCGCGTAGCCCTCCCCCGGCTCCGCCATGATCGCCCGCGCGCTGAGCACGCGGGAGCGGTCGACGTCCTGCGTGAAGGAGGCCACGTAATCGTTGGCCGGCGTGACGAGAATGTCCTCGGCGGACCCGATCTGGACGATGCGACCGTCGCGCATGACCGCGATGTTGTCGCCCAGACGCATGGCCTCGTTGAGGTCGTGGGTGATGAAGACGATCGTCTTCTTCAGCGTCTTCTGCAGCTCAAGAAGCTGGTCCTGCATGTCGCGCCGGATCAGCGGGTCGAGCGCGCTGAACGACTCGTCCATCAGGAGCAGGTCGGCGTCGGTGGCGAGCGCGCGGGCCAGGCCCACACGCTGCTGCATACCGCCGGACAGCTCGTCGGGGAAGGACTTCTCCCACCCCTCCAGACCGGCCAGACGCAGCGCCTCGACCGCTCGCTCCTCGCGCTCGGCGCGCGGAACGCCCTGCACCTCCAGGCCGTACGCCGCGTTCTCCATCACCGAGCGGTGCGGGAACAGCGCAAAGTGCTGGAACACCATGCTGATCTTGCGGGCGCGCACCTCGCGCAGCTCGCGCGGAGCGAGCGCCGTCAGGTCCTCGCCCTCGAACTTCACATGCCCCGAGGTGGGCTCCAGGAGCCCGTTCAGCATCCGCAGGAGCGTCGACTTGCCGGACCCAGACAGACCCATGACGACGAAGATCTGACCGGGCTCGACGGTGAACGACGCGTCGATCACGGCGGCCGTGGTTCCCTCGGCGCGCAGCTCCTCACGGTCCGCGCCGCCGCGGAGCCTCTCCACAGCCTCTTGTTGTCGCCCGCCGAACACCATGTACAGGTGCTCGGCCACCAGTCTGGAGGACACACCGACCTCTATTCTCTTTATTCTCTTTGACCTGTGAAAGGTTGAAGGGGCCATGCATATGGCTCGAGGTCGCACCTGCCCGCGCCCGACCAGCGCAAACACAAAAAAGTGCCGGTCGAGAAGAATCTCGACCGGCACTTCGCAAGTGTCCGAGGGGGGACTTGAACCCCCACGCCCGATAAAGGGCACTAGCACCTCAAGCTAGCGCGTCTGCCATTCCGCCACCCGGACAAGGTGTGCATCGCTCGGCGCGGGGTGTTCCCCGCGGCGACACGTCAACAATACCAAGGTTTCGGAGTGGCTTTCACCTGCATATCGGTGCACCCACGGACACGGAGGGTGACTACTTCTTGATGCCGATGCCCTTCGGGTTCAGATGGGCGATGTGACCGCTCTCCGTGCCGGCCGACGGGTCGATGACGCAGTCGATGAGCGCCGGGCCACCGGCGGCGAGCGCCTCGGTGAGCGCCGCCGTGACCTCGGCGGGGGTCGTGGCACGGTAGCCCTTGCCGCCGAAGGACTCGATCATCTGGTCGTGGCGGGCGGCGCTCATGAGCGTGGTGGGGGCGGGGCTGCCCGCGATGGTCTCGTCGCCCTTGTAGACGCCGCCGTTGTTCATGATCACGGTGATCACCGGCAGCTTGTAGCGGCAGATCGTCTCCAGCTCCATGCCGCTGAAGCCGAAGGCGCTGTCGCCCTCGATGGCGACGACGGGCGCTCCCCCGCTCTCGACCGCGGCCGCGATCGCGTAGCCCATCCCGATGCCCATGACGCCCCAGGTTCCGGAGTCGAGGCGGCGGCGCGGGTGGTGCATGTCGATGACGTTGCGGGCGATGTCGAGGGTGTTGGCGCCCTCGTTGACGATGTACGTCTGCGGGTGCTGGTGGACGACGTCGCGGACCGCCTTGAGCGCGCCCATGAACTGCATGGGGTGCGGGTCGGCCTCCAGGCGCTTGGCCATCTTGGCGACGTTCTGCGCGGAGCGTTCGCCGAGCTCGTCCCGCCAAGCGGTGGGCGCCGAGATCTGGCCGGGCTTGGTGCGGTCGGCGAGCTGGTCGAGGACCGACTCGATGTCGCCGACCAAGGGCGCCGCGATGGGCTGGTTGGAGTCCATCTCCGTGGCCTCGATGTCGACCTGGATGAACTTCGCGTCCGGGTTCCAGCCGCGTTCGCCGTGGTTGAGCAGCCAGTTCAGGCGGGCGCCGACCAGCATCACCACGTCGGCCTTCTTGAGGGCGAGGGAGCGGGCCGTCGCCGCCGACTGCGGGTGGTCGTCGCGCAGCAGACCCTTCGCCATCGACATCGGTACGTAGGGGATGCCCGTCGACTCGACGAGGTCGCGGATCTTGTCGTCCGCCTGGGCGTACGCGGCGCCCTTGCCGAGGACGATCAGCGGGCGCTCGGCGTTCTCCAGGAGGTCGATGGCGCGGTCCACGGCCTCGGGGGCGGGCAGCTGGCGGGGCGCCGGGTCGACGAGGCGGGAGAGCGTGCGGTCGCCCTCCTCCTTGTCCATGACCGCGCCGAGCACCGCCGCCGGGATGTCGAGGTAGACGCCGCCGGGGCGGCCGGAGACCGCGGTGCGCAGGGCGCGGGCGATGCCGCGGCCGATGTCCTCGACGCGGCTGACGCGGTAGGCGGCCTTCACGAAGGGCTGGGCGGCGGCGAGCTGGTCCATCTCCTCGTAGTCGCCCTGCTTGAGGTCGACGAGGTGGCGCTCGCTGGAGCCGGAGATCTGCACCATCGGGAAGCAGTTGGTGGTGGCGTTGGCGAGGGCGACCAGGCCGTTGAGGAAGCCGGGGGCCGAGACCGTCAGACAGATGCCGGGCTTCTTGGTGAGGTAGCCGGCAATGGCGGCGGCGTGGCCCGCGTTGGACTCGTGGCGGAAGCCGATGTAGCGGATGCCCTCGGCCTGCGCGAGGCGGGCCAGGTCCGTCACCGGGATGCCCACGAGGCCGTAGATGGTGTCGACGTCGTTCTTCTTCAGGGCGTCGACGACGAGGTGGTAGCCGTCGGTGAGCTCGGCCGGCGCGTCGGCTCCTGCCGCGGCCTCGGCGGTTTGGTCAGCGGTCGAGTCAGCGGTCATGATCCGAGTTCCTCCTTGGACGGTCCTGCCGGTGCGGCTCATGCACGTACGGCCGGTGCGGCTCCTGTTCTCACCTTCGACAGGGCGCGGCGCCCCGTCCAAGACCCATCGGCTTCCAGCCGATAAACGGTGTCTATCGAGAGTCAAGCGCTTCCCAAATCCCCTGCTGGGGGCGCCACTTCGGGCTTCATAAGCCGTTGCTATCGGCTGTTCGTGAGTGCGTATTGGACGTGCGCGGCCGCTGACCGCACGCTCGCTGGGGAGGGGAGGTGGAAGGCATGGCCACGTCGGTCCTGGCCGTCACGGGGCTCGCCGGTCTCCTCGACCGGCAGGCGCGTGCGCGGCCCCACGCCCCCGCGCTCTTCGTCGGCGAGGAGCGGGTTTCCCTGTCGTACGAGGCGCTGGACGCGCTCGCGGAGCGGATGGCGCGGCGGTTGGCCGCGGCGGGGCTGCGGGCCGGTGATGTGCTCGGGATCGCGCTGGGGAACACGGCCGAGTTCGTGGCGGCGCTGCTCGGCGCGGCCCGCGCGGGGGTGGTCGCCGCGCCTCTCGATCCCGCACTGCCGGATGACGAACTGCGCGTGCGAGTACGTGAGTTGGGGGCGCGGGCCGTGCTCGGCGTTGACGGGCTCGGCGGCGGGGGCGGAGGCGTCGCGCGGCGCATGCGTCCCGAGCACGCGCTCGTCCTGTTCACCGCGGGGGCCACGGGGCGCGCCCGGACGGTGACACTAACCCATGCGAACGTCGCGGCGTCCGTGCACACCATCTGTGCCACGTACGCGTTGGGGCCCGAGGACGCGACCGTCGCCGTCATGCCGTTCTTCCACGGGCACGGCCTGTTCGCCTCGCTCCTGTCCACGCTCGCCGGTGGCGGGCGGGTGCTGCTGCCGGCGGGTGGGAGGTTCTCGGCGGAGACGTTCTGGGCGGATCTGCGGGCGGCGGGGGCGAGCTGGTTCACGGCGGTGCCGACGATCCACGAGGCACTGCTCGACCGTTCGTCGGAGGCCGCCGACCTGGGGGCGCCGCCGCCGTTGCGCTTCGTACGGAGCTGTGGGGCGCCGCTCAATGCCGCGACGCAGCGGGCGCTTGAGCGGATGTTCGGGGCGCCGTTGCTGTCCGCGTACGGGATGACCGAGGCCGCGCACCAGATCGCCAGCGAGCCGTTGCCGGAGCACGGGCCGCTCAAGCACGGCACGGTGGGGCGGGCGACGGGGGTGCGGCTGCGGATCGTCGGCCGGGACGGGAGGGTGTGTCCGGCCGGGGTGCGGGGCGAGGTGTGGGTGTCGGGGCCGGCCGTGGCGGGTGAGGGGTGGCTGCGGACGGGGGACCTGGGGTCGCTCGACGAGGACGGGTATCTGTCCCTGGCCGGGCGCATCGAGAGCCTCATCGTGCGGCGGGGGCTCTCGATCTCGCCGGAGTACGTGGAGGACGTCCTCGCCGGGTGCCCGTCCGTCGCGGAGGCGGCGGTGTTCGCGGTGGGCGGGGAGGGGGTCGGGGCGGCGGTGGTGGTGCGGGGGGACGAGTGCGTGGAGCCTTCGGAGATCTTGCGGTACTGCCGGGAGCGGTTGGCCGCGGTGGCGGTGCCGGATCGGGTCGTGTTCGTGTCCGCGTTGCCGCGGACCGCGCAGGGTGGGTTGGATCGGGTGGCGGTGTGGGAGCGGTACGGGTGAGTTGACGTCGCGGGGCTCCGCCCCGGACCCCGCTGCTCAATCGCCGCAGGGGCTTGATTTTCCTGGCCCCGCCGCATGGAGATCGACGCCCGGGCTCAGGAGTGTGTCGCCTGTGCCGGGACCCTCTGGTCGAACACCGCGTCCAGGTTCAGGGATGTCGCCGCGCTCACGAACGCCCGCGCCGCCACCGAACCCGGTGTGCCCGCGTGGATCGCCACCGAGATCTGGGCGCCGGCCTCCGGGTCGACCAGGGGGAGCGCTCGCGTGCGGCCGTCCACCGGCATCGCGCGCAGCCAGGTGTGCGGGACGACGCTGGCCCATTCGCCGTCGCCCACATGTGCGTACAGGGAGGCGATGGAGTCGGTCTCGACCTGCGGGGTGACCTCCAGGCCCTTGTTGGCGAAGACCTTGTCGATGATCTGGCGGATGCGCATGTCGGGGGTGAGGAGGGCGAGCGGGAGTTGTGCCGCGTCGGCCCAAGTGAGGCTGCCGGTACGGGACTTGAACTGGTCGTCCGAGACCAGCAGCATGTAGCGCTCCTGGTAGAGGGGGACCACTTGCAGACCCTCCTGGTCGTCCGGGTCGAAGTGGGCGATGGCCACGTCGAGTTCGAAGTCGCGGAGCTGGCGGTGGAGTTCCTTCGTCGAGAGGCGGGAGCGGACCTGGACCTTCGCCAGGGGGTGTGCCGAGCAGAAGGCGCCCACCGGGAGAGCCAGGGTGGTGGACGCCGTGGGGTCGGTGCCGAGGCGGAGTGTGCCGGTGATGCCCGACTGCACGGCGGCGACCTCGGCCTTGAAGGCGTCCTGTTCCGCGAGGATGCGTTTCGCCCACACCACCAGGCGCTCGCCCTCCGGGGTGAGGCCCTGGTAGTTGTGGCCGCGGTTGATCAGCGTGACGTTGAGCTCGCGCTCCAGCTTGGCTATCGCCGCGGAGAGCGCGGGCTGGGAGACGTAGCAGGACTCGGCGGCGCGTGCGAAGTGCCGCTCGCGCGCCACCGCCACGAAGTACTCCAACTGCCGGAACAGCATGTACGTCTCCTCTGCCACGTGATCTTCATCCGTAGCGTGCTACGGCAGCACGGTGCGTGCCAATAGGTCGGTCGCCGCGTGGATGGCACGCAGGGTGGGTGCCTCGGCGCCGGTGATGTCGGCCATCTCGACGACGGCCGTCACGATCGCGTCCAGCTCCAGCTGCTTGCCCGCCTCCAGGTCCTGGAGCATGGAGGTCTTGTGGGCGCCCACGCCCTCGGCGCCGCGCAGCCGCTTCTCGATGGAGATCTCGGGTGTCGAGCCGACGCGGGCCGCGATGTCGAGGATCTCCTCCATGACGCGGGCGACCATGGTGCGGGTCAGCGGGTGCCGGCACATGTCGGCCATGGTGGCCCGGGTCAGCGCGCTGATCGGGTTGAAGGCCGCGTTGCCCATGAGCTTGATCCAGATGTCGTCGCGCAGGTTCCGCTCGACGGGGCACTTGAGGCCGCCCGCGACCATGGCCTCGCTCAGCTCCGTGCAGCGGCCCGAGACACTGCCGTCCGGCTCGCCGATCGAGAAGCGCGTGCCTTCCAAGTGGCGGATCACGCCCGGGGATTCGATGACCGTTGCCGGGTAGACCACGCAGCCGATCGCGCGCTCGGGCGGCAGCACCTTGCTGGTCGCGCCGCCCGGGTCGACGGCCTCGATGCGGCGGCCCTCGTACGGGCCCTCGAGCTGGTGGAAGTACCACCAGGGGATGCCGTTCTGCCCGGCCACCAGCGCGGTGTGCTCGCCGAGCAGCGGGGCGACGAGCGAGCCGCACGACGGGTACGAGTGGGCCTTGAGGCCGAGGAACACGTAGTCCACGGGGCCGATCTCGTTCGGGTCGTCGGTGGCGTGCGGGTGGGCGGTGAAGTCGCCGCGCGGGCTGAGCACGCGGACGCCTTCGGCCTGGATGGCGCGCAGATGGTCCCTGCGGGCGACGAGGTGCACGTCCGCGCCGCCGCGGTGCAGGGCCGCGCCCACGTACGCGCCGATGGCTCCGGCGCCGACAACTGCGATCTTCATGTGGTGCCTCCTGGATTCGAGGGTGTGGAGGTACGCACATGTCGCCGCCCGCGCGCCGCACAGCACGCGGAACCGACGACACATGGAGAAGAGGGCGCGGCCGCCGCGCGTGCCCTGTCGCGCGGCGGCCGCTGGGAAGGTGGCCGGGAGGGGAGGCCGGGGTCAGCGCATGAGTTTCACGGCCGCGACCACGAGCGGGTCGATGCCGTCCGCTCCGTCGTCCACGAGCGCGTAGAGCCGCTTGCGCATCCTCGGGTCCCAGAACCTGGTGAGGTGTCCGGCGATCGCCTCGGCCGCCGCCGAATCCGGTAGGTGGCCCTGGTTCGCGGCGATGTCGTTCGCCATCCGGCGCTCGGCCGGGACGGTGTGCGCCATGTCAGTCCACCACCGTGACGAGTTCGTCCGCCGCCTCGCGAGCGGCCTCGGCCTTGGGTGCCAGCCCCACCTGCACGGCTGTCACCTTGTACTCGGGGCAGTTGGTCGCCCAGTCGGAGTTCTCGGTCGTCACCACGTTCGCGCCCGTCACCGGGTGGTGGAAGGTGGTGTAGACGACGCCCGGTGGCATCCGGTCGGAGATCTGCGCGTGCAGGGTCGTCGCGCCGACGCGGCTGGAGAGTGTGACGAGGTCGCCGTCGGTGATGCCGCGCTCCTCCGCGTCGTGCGGGTGGACCTCCAAGATGTCCTCGGCGTGCCAGGCGACGTTGCCGGTGCGGCGGGTCTGGGCGCCGACGTTGTACTGGCTGAGGATGCGGCCGGTGGTGAGGACCAGCGGGAAGCGCCGGGTGCTGCGCTCGTTGGTCGGGACGTACGAGGTGACCACGAAGCGGCCCTTGCCGCGCACGAACTCGTCGACGTGCATGGTGGGTGTGCCCTCGGGGGCCTCCTCGTTGCAGGGCCACTGGATGGAGCCGAGCTTGTCGATGAGGTCGAAGGAGACACCGGAGAACGTCGGGGTGACCGAGGCGATCTCGTCCATGATCTGTGACGGGTGCTCGTACTCCATGGCGTAGCCCATGGCGGTGGCGATCTCGCACACGATCTGCCACTCGTGCTTGCCGGACTTCGGGGGCATCACCGACCGCACTCGGTTGACGCGCCGCTCGGCGTTGGTGAACGTGCCGTCCTTCTCCAGGAAGGAGGCGCCGGGCAGGAAGACATGGGCGAACTTCGCGGTCTCGTTGAGGAACAGGTCCTGGACCACGACGAGTTCCATGGCCTCGAGGGCCGCCGTGACGTGCTGGAGGTTCGGGTCCGACTGGGCGATGTCCTCGCCGTGCACGAACAGGCCCCGGAAGTCACCTTCGATGGCCGCGTCGAACATGTTGGGGATGCGCAGGCCCGGTTCGGGCAGCAGCGCGGAGCCCCACAGGTTCTCGAAGACGCCCCGCACGGCGTCGTCGGAGATGTGCCGGTAGCCGGGGAGCTCGTGCGGGAAGGAGCCCATGTCGCAGGAGCCCTGCACGTTGTTCTGGCCGCGCAGCGGGTTCACGCCTACGCCGTCGCGGCCGATGTTTCCGCAGGCCATCGCGAGGTTGGCCATTCCCATGACCATCGTGGAGCCCTGGCTGTGCTCGGTGACACCGAGGCCGTAGTAGATCGCCCCGTTGCCCGCGGTCGCGTACAGGCGGGCCGCCGCGCGCAGTTCGGACGCGGGTACGCCGGTGATCTCCTCGGTGGCCTCGGGGCTGTTCTCGGGGCGGGCCACGAACTCGGCCCACTCGTCGAAGCCCTCGCAGCGCAGCTCGATGAAGGCCTTGTCGACGAGGTCCTCGGTGACGACGACGTGCGCCATGGCGTTGACGACGGCGACGTTGGTGCTGGGCCGCAGACTGAGGTGGTGCTGGGCCTCGATGTGCGGGGAGCGCACGAGGTCGATGCGGCGCGGGTCGACGACGATCAGCTTGGCGCCCTCGCGAAGCCGCTGCTTCATCCGGGAGCCGAACACCGGGTGGGCGTCGGTGGGGTTGGCGCCGATGACCATGATGACGTCGGCCTCGGCGACGGAGCGGAAGTCCTGGGTGCCGGCGGATTCGCCGAAGGTCTGCTTGAGCCCGTAGCCGGTGGGCGAGTGGCAGACGCGGGCGCACGTGTCGACGTTGTTGTTGCCGAAGGCGGCGCGGACCATCTTCTGGACGACGTACACCTCTTCGTTGGTGCAGCGTGAGGAGGAGATGGCGCCGATCGCGCCCGGACCGTACTGGCCCTGGATCTCGCGGAAGCGGCGGGCGACGGTGCCGATGGCCTCGTCCCACTCGACCTCGCGCCACGGGTCGGTGATGGACTCCCGCACCATGGGCTTGAGTTGGCGGTCGGGGTGGGTGGCGTAGCCGAAGGCGAAGCGGCCCTTGACGCAGGAGTGGCCCTCGTTGGCGCCGCCGTCCTTGTGGGGGACCATGCGGACGAGTTCGTCGCCGCGCAGTTCCGCCTTGAAGCTGCATCCGACACCGCAGTACGCGCACGTGGTGATCACGGACCGGGTCGGCATTCCGAGGTCAACTACCGACTTTTCCTGGAGAGTTGAGGTCGGGCAGGCCTGGACGCAGGAGCCGCAGGACACGCACTCGGAGTCCATGAACAACTCGCCCGCACCGGCGGAGACCTTGGAATCGAAGCCGCGGCCTTCGATGGTCAGCGCGAACGTGCCTTGTGTCTCGTCGCAGGCGCGCACACACCGCGAGCAGGCGATGCACTTGGAGGGGTCGAAGTCGAAGTACGGGTTGGAGGTGTCCTTCTCGGCGTCGAGGTGGTTGGCGCCCTCGTAGCCGTAGCGGACCTGCCGCAGGCCCACCACGCCCGCCATGTCCTGGAGTTCGCAGTCGCCGTTGGCGGGGCAGGTGAGGCAGTCGAGGGGGTGGTCGGAGATGTACAGCTCCATGACACCCTGGCGGAGCTTCGCCACCTTCGGTGTCTGCGTCTTCACCGACATGCCGTCCGTGCACGGGGTCGTGCAGGAGGCGGGGGTGCCGCGGCGGCCGTCGATCTCGACGACGCACAGCCGGCAGGAGCCGAACGCCTCCAGGCTGTCGGTCGCGCACAGCTTCGGCACGTCGATCCCGGCCTCGGCCGCCGCCCGCATCACGGACGTGCCCTCGGGGACCATTACCTGCTGGCCGTCGATCTCCACCGAGACCGTGGCCGGCCCGGGGCGCTGTGGAGTGCCGAAGTCGGGTTCCTTCATGAGTGTCATGCCTGGCCCTCCGTTCGAGTGCTTCCCGGCTGTACGGGGTGGATGTTCAGGAGCCGACGGTCGCCGCGGTCGACGAAGTCGTCGGCGAAGTGCGCGAGCGCGCTGCGTACGGGCATCGGCGTCAGACCGCCCATGGCACACAGTGAACCATCGGTCATCAGCTCGCACAGGTCCTCGAGCAGCGCGAGATTCTCGTCCCGCTGCTCACCGGCGACGATGCGGTCGATGACCTCGACGCCGCGCACCGAACCGACGCGGCAGGGCGTGCACTTGCCGCAGGACTCCTCGGCGCAGAACTCCATCGCGAAGCGGGCCTGCGCCGCCATGTCGACGGTGTCGTCGAAGACGACGACGCCGCCGTGCCCGAGCATCGCCCCGGCCTCGGCGAGCGCCTCGTAGTCCATCGGCAGGTCGAACTGCGCCTCCGGCAGATACGCCCCGAGCGGTCCGCCCACCTGCACGGCCCGCGCGGGGCGGCCGCTCAGGGTCCCCCCGCCGTAGTCCTCGATCAGCTCGCGCAGGGTGATGCCGAAGGCGGTCTCGACGATGCCGCCGCGCTTGATGTTTCCGCCGAGCTGGAAGACCTGGGTGCCGCGGGAGCGGCCGACGCCGAGGTCCTGGTAGGCCTTGGCGCCGTCGGCGAGGACGACGGGGACGGTGGTGAGGGTGAGGACGTTGTTCACGACGGTCGGCTTGCCGAAGAGGCCCTCGATGGCGGGGATCGGCGGTTTCGCGCGGACCATGCCGCGCTTGCCCTCCAGGCTCTCCAGCATGGAGGTCTCCTCGCCGCAGATGTACGCGCCCGCGCCGACGCGGATGTGCAGGTCGAAGTCGAGCGACGAGCCGAGGATGCCGGTGCCGAGCCAGCCGCGTCCGCGCGCGATGTCGATCGCGGCGCCCATGGTGGCGATGGCGTCGGGGTACTCGGAGCGGATGTAGAGGTAGCCCTCGCTCGCGCCGACGGCGTGGGCGGCGATCGTCATGCCTTCGATGAGGAGGAACGGGTCGCCCTCCATGACCATGCGGTCGGCGAAGGTGCCGCTGTCGCCCTCGTCGGCGTTGCAGCAGATGAACTTGGTGTCATCGGGGCCGCTCGCGCAGTCGAGGACCGTCTTCCACTTGATGCCGGCGGGGAAGCCCGCGCCGCCGCGTCCGCGAAGTCCGGAGTCGGTGACCTCGGTGACGACGTCGGCGGGTGTCATCTCCAGGGCCGCGCACAGTCCTCGCAGGCCGCCGTGTGCCTCGTAGTCCTCGGGCGAGAGCGGGTCGGTGACGCCGACGCGGGCGAAGGTGACCCGGTTCTGCCTTTGCAGCCACGGGAGTTGGTCGACCGGGCCGAGGCGGAGCGGATGGTCGGCGCCGTCGAGCATTCCGGCGGCAAGGAGGCCGGGTACGTCGTCGGGGGTGACGGGGCCGTAGCCGATGCGGCCCTCGGGGGTCACGACCTCGACGAGGGGTTCCAGCCAGAGCAGCCCGCGCGAGCCGTTGCGGACCACGTCCACGCCCAACCCGCCCTCGATCGCGGCCAGTTGCAGCGCCTGCGCGACCTCGTCGGCCCCCACGGAGCGGGCCGCCGCGTCGCGCGGTACGTACACGGTCGTCATGTTGTCGGAAGTCACCTCTCACACCGTCCCGTTGAGGATCGCGCCGAGCCGGTCCGGGGTCACGCGCCCGTACAGCCGCCCGTTCGCCTCGACCGAAGGCCCGAGGGCGCAGTTGCCGAGGCAGAAGACCTGCTCGACGGTGACACGGCCGTCGGCACTCGTGTCGCCGAGCGTCAGACCCGACTCCCGTACGTGGCTCAACAGGCCTTCGGCGCCCAGGGCCTGGCAGGCCTCGGCGCGGCAGACGCGGACGGTGGAGCGGCCCGCGGGCTCGCGGCGGAAGTCGTGGTAGAAGGTCACCACGCCGTGCACATCGGCCCGCGAGAGGTTGAACTCGTCGGCGAGGACGGGGATCGCCTCCTGCGGTACGCACCCCAACTCGGCCTGCACGGCGTGGAGTACGGGCAGCAGTGCGCCGCGCTCACCGCGGTGCGCGGCCGCGGCCCTCCTGACCACGCTCTCGACCGACACGTCCGTCCCGCTGGTCGTCATGATCGCTCCGCCTTCCCTCATGCGGGCCTCCGGCGCGGGTGCAGGAGAACCCCGGCACTACCCCATACAGACTTCTGTATACAGAAGCCCGGTGTAAAGAAGCGGGACGAAATCGAGCGGAGTCGATCGGCCGACTTCCGTACACCGGACCGGTGTTCAGGAGGCCACGAGCACGGGCTCCTGGTCGGTGGCGGCGCCCAGCTCGGTCAGCCACGGCAGCGCGATCTGCCGCACCAGCCGCTCGCCGTCGCCGTCCGCCCCGAGCAGGGCGGATGCGGGTACGCGCACGGGGTCGGCGCAGACCGTCGAGGTCGCGCTGCCGCTCGGTCCCGGACCCACCGCCCGCGCCGGCACGTACAGGTCCGGGGCGTGCGCCGGAACCAGCCACAGGCTCCGGCCTCCCGGCCCGCCCTCGGACGCGCCGCTCGACCAGAGGTAGCTGTCGGCCTCGCCCGCGGCGACCACATGGCGCTTGCGGCCGCGCAGGGTGACGACGTCGCCGGTGCGGCGCGCCGGGGACTCCGGCCCGTCCTCCTCCAGTGCGAGCGAGCACAGCTGACGCCCGGCCGCGATCTCGGCGCGCACCCAGGCGCCGCCGTGTGCCTCGACGACGGCGACCGCCGCGTAGTGCGAGCGCAGTACGGTCGCGGCGGCCGGGCAGACGCGTGCGACGCGCGACACGACATCGACGGCCTCCGCCAACCCCCGTCCGCCGCCGCCGAGTTCGGGGGCGACGGTGAGGCCGAGGAGGCCGGCGCGGCCGAGCGCGGTGACACCGGAGCGGGGGAATCTGCCGTGCGTGCGGGCCGGTTCGCCACCGGATGCGACGGCGCCGGTCAGGACGTGGGTGAGTGCGGTGCGGTACGACACGGGGCGACCCCCTCGTCAGCGATATGTGAGCGGCCGCGATGCGGCACAGTAATTGCATACAGTATTCCGTTACACCCCGGAGGGCCAGAGGCGTGCACGGCAAAGTGCTGGCGGAACTTCAACTCCCGTACATGCACGCCGAGTTACAAACTGTCTATTGCATACTAAAGTCAGTATCCCAGCGCCTCTGGCGTCGCGTCAGCGGACGAACAAGGGAGGGCTCAGCCATGCCCGAGCTACCAGCCGTGGCCATCCGCGGCCCGATCAGCCGGCCCGTTCCGCTGCGGCAGGCCGTCCACGACACCCTGGTCGAAATGATCATCAATGGCACGCTGCGCCCTGGCCAGCACCTCGTCGAGGCCGACCTCGCCCAGCATCTGGGAGTCAGCCGGCAGCCCGTGCGCGAGGCGCTGCAGCGGCTCCAGACCTCCGGCTGGGTCGACCTGCGACCCGCCCAGGGCGCGTTCGTGCACTCCCCCACCGTCGAGGAGTGCGCGCAACTGCTGGGCGTACGCGCAGTGTTGGAGACCTACTCGGCGCGCGGCGCCGCCCAGCACGCGACGGCGGAGGACGTCGCCCGCCTGTGGGAGCTGCAGCAGGCGGGACTCGACGCGCTCGCGGCCGAGGACGCACGGGGCATCGTCGAGGCGAACGCCGCGCTGCACTCGCACATCACCACGCTGTCCCGCAACGCGGTGCTCGGCGAGCTGATCCCCCAGGTCGACCAGCGGGTGCGCTGGTACTACACACCCATCGCCAAGCCCCGCGGCAACGACGCCTGGAACGAGCACGCCCTGATCATCAAGGCGATCGCGGCGGGCGACCCCGACCGCGCCGAGGCGCTGATGCGGCGGCACACGCAGAACACCACCGACTTCTACTGCGCGCAGATCGAGGCCGCGGCCGGCCAGGGCGGCTGAGGCGCCGGGCCGGCCACGGCGGTCCGGGCCAGAGGGCGGGCGGTAGTGCGGGGCTACGCGGTGATCTCCCGCAGCAGCCCCGTCCGCACGTCGAAGACAAAGCCGCGCACATCGTCGGTGTGCGGCAGGAACGGCGACGTGCGGACCTTCCGCAGCGACTGCCGCACATCCTGGTCGACGTCCGTGAAGCCCTCCACCGCCCACGTCGGCCGCTGACCGACCTCGCGCTCCAGCTCGTGCCGGAACTCCTCGGTCAGGGACTGGAGCCCGCAGCCCGTGTGGTGGATCAGCACGACGCTGCGGGTGCCCAGCGCCCGCTGGCTGATGGCCAGCGAGCGGATGGTGTCGTCGGTGACCACACCGCCCGCGTTGCGGACGGTGTGGCAGTCGCCGAGCTCCAGGCCGAGCGCCGCGTGCAGGTCGACCCTGGCGTCCATGCAGGCGACGACGGCCACCTCGAGGACCGGGCGGGCGTCCATGCCGGGATCGCTGAACGCGGCGGCGTATCGTCCGTTCGCCTCGACGAGGCGGTCGACCACGGTGCCGTCCATCTCAGATGACGCCCTGTTCGGCGAGCTGCGCCAACTCGGCGGGATCCAGGCCGAGTTCGTCGGCGTAGATGGCGGTGTTGTGCTCGCCGAGGAGCGGGGAGCCGGAGATGGTGGTGGGTGAGTCGGAGAGCTTGAGCGGGTTGCCGACCGTCGTGTACGAGCCTCGGCCGGGGTGCTCGACCTCGACGACCATGTCGTTGGCGACCAGCGACTCGTCCTCGATGATCTCCTTGGTGGAGAGGATCGGGCCGCAGGGGATGTTGTGGGCGTTGAGCCGGTCAAGCACCTCCCACTTGGGAAGCGTCGAGGACCACTCCTCGATCAGCTGGAACATCTTGCCCAGCTTCGGAAGGCGCGCCTCAGGCGTCGACCACTCCGGGTCTTCCGCCATCTCGGGGCGGCCGATCAGTTCGGCCAGCGGCTTCCAGCCGACGGGCTGGACGATGACGTAGACGTAGTCGTTGGGTCCGCCGGGTGCGCACTTGACGGCCCAGCCGGGCTGCCCGCCGCCCGACGCGTTGCCGGAGCGGGGGACCTCGTCACCGAAGTCCTCGTTCGGGTACTCCGCCAACGGGCCGTGGGCCAGGCGCTGTTGGTCGCGCAGCTTCACCCGGCACAGGTTGAGGACCGCGTGCTGCATGGCGACGTTCACGCGCTGGCCACGTCCGGTGTTCTCGCGCTGGAACAGGGCCGCGAGGATGCCGGCGACCGTGTGGATACCGGTCCCCGAGTCGCCGATCTGCGCGCCCGTGGCCGTCGGCGGACCGTCCTCGAAGCCCGTGGTGGCCATCGAGCCACCCATGGCCTGGGCGACCACCTCGTAGGCCTTGAAGTTCGTGTACGGGCCCTCGCCGAAGCCCTTGATCGAGGCGTAGATGATGCGCGGGTTGATCTCCTGGATGCGGTCCCAGGTGAAGCCCATCCGGTCGACCGCGCCCGGGCCGAAGTTCTCCACCATGACGTCCGAGCGGCGGATCAGCTCCGTGAGGATCTCCTTGCCGCGGTCGCTCTTGGTGTTGAGCGTGATGCTGCGCTTGTTGGAGTTGAGCATCGTGAAGTAGAGGGAGTCGACGTCCGGGACGTCACGCAGCTGCTTGCGTGTGATGTCACCGGTCGGCGCCTCCAGTTTGACGACGTCCGCACCCAGCCACGCCAGCAACTGGGTTGCGGACGGACCCGACTGAACGTGCGTCATATCGAGGACACGCACGCCCTCAAGAGCCTTGGTCATGATCGACACCCCACCTCTCGCTTGCGCGTCAGGAGTTGGAAGAGCGGCACATACCAATGTTCATACAGTATCCGTCGACTGTATGCAATCCACCTGTCACTGCCCCGCGCGCTGGTGGTACGACTTCCGCGTGTGCTCGGTGTGCGCGCGCATGACCTCCGCCGCGCGGGCCTCGTCGCGGTCCGCGAGCGCCGCGATCAGCTCGCGGTGCTCCGCCCACGACTGGTGGCCGCGCTGCCGCGCCACCGGTGTGTAGTACCAGCGCACCCGGCGGTCGACCTGCGCCGCCAGCTCCGCGAGGACCTCGTTGGCCGCCAACTCCATGATTGCGCCGTGCAGTTGCGCGTTGAGCGCGACCGCCGCCTCGACGTCGTCCGCCGCGACCGCCCGCTCCCCCGCCTCGCACAGCTCCTCCAACGCCGCGACGGCCACGGCGTCGGCCTTCCCCGCGGCGAGCCGGACCGCCTCGGTCTCCAGGAGCTGGCGCACCGTCAGAAGCTGGTCCGCCTCGTCCTCGGTCGGCTCGTGCACGAACGCGCCCTGCGCCGGCCGCAGATCGACCCACCCCTCGGTACTGAGCCGCTGCAACGCCTCCCGTACGGGCTGCCTCGACACCCCGAGCTGCGCGGCGAGTTCGGTCTCCACGAGGTGGGCGCCCGGCGGCAGGGTGCGGTTGATGATGAGTTCGAGGAGAGCGCCGTAGACCCGCTCGCGCAGTGGTCCCGGCCGGTCGAGCTTGGGCACGGCACCTTGCGGCAGTCCTGCGGTCGGCAACATCGGGGCCCCTTCCGTCCTGCGTCCACGGCGTCTCAACCCACGCTTCGCGCATGGGGATTGTCGTAGTTCTTGCCGAGGGCAATCCCAGCCTGTACACAATATCCCGTCGACACATCGTGTGCGCGGGGCGGGCGAGAACTCGCCCCGCGGCACGGCGGCGGGGTTCACGTGCGGCGGGGAGCGCCCCCTGCGCCGCGCGGGACCCCGCCGCAGCCAGGGTCCTTCTGACGGATCAGGCTGGACCCGGGTGGCCGTCATCGATCGGTGCCGGTGAGCGGGGTCTGGTGCGTGCAGCTGCAAGGCGGAGGAGGCGCCAACGCGAAGGGGGCACCTCCCGCCCGAGCCTGGCGGAGCCTGGTTCGAGGGTGGGGGAGTTGGCAACCGACGACAACGCCGAAGGGGGTCCCCCCTGCTCCTTAAGAGCTTGGGGGAGTGCGTGCCAGACCCCGCGACTCCAGCAAGATCCGTCAGAAGGGCCCTCGGTCAGGGCATCAGCTGGTACTCGGGGAAGTTGCCCGGCAGCCGCTCCCCCGACGGCCCTTCGGTCACCGCGCGGACCAGGAGTTCGCCGCCCACGAAGGCGCCGCGCCACGACGCCCCGAACCCGCCGAACAGCTCGTCCCGGTCGCCGCGCGAACGCGGCTTGCCGTGGCCGACCTTGAACGCCCGGATCTGCGGCGCGAGACGCTCGTACGTCGCCTCGTCGTCGGTGGACAGGGTGGCGACGAGGGCGCCGTTGGACGCGTTCATCGCCGCGAGGAGTTCCGCCTCGGTGTCGACGAGCACGATGGTGTCGACCGGGCCGAACGGCTCGGCGTGGTGCAGCGGCGAGGACGGCGGCGGGCCGAGCAGGGTCACCGGATGCACGTACGCGCCGGTGTCCTGGCCCGGCAGGAACAGCTCCGGGTCGGCCGTCGCTCGGTGCAGCGGGACGGCCCCGCGGTCGATGGCCTCCGCGACCTGGTCGTGCAGCTCCTTGGCCTTCGCCGCGTTGATGAGCGGGCCGAAGTCGAGCGCCGGATACGGGTCGTCGGGATGCTCGACGGCCAGCGGGTGGCCGACGCGCAGGGTCCGTACGGCGGGCAGGTAGGCGGCGAGGAAGTCGTCGAAGGCCTCGCGCTGCACGACGAACCGGGGGTAGGCGGTACAGCGCTGCTTGCCGTAGTCGAAGAGCTTGGGGAGGACGGCCGTGAGCTTGTCCCAGTCGGTGAAGTTCCAGATGCCCCAGGTGTTGAGGCCCTCCTGCTCCAGGATGTGCCGCTTGCCGAGGTCGGCGACGTCGGTGGCGACGGCGGCGCCCGTGTCCCGGCCGCCGACGAAGGACACGCAGCCGATCTCCGGCGCCCGCACGAGCGCCTCGGAGAGCTGGCCGCCACTGCCGCTGACGAGCGTGACCGGGATGCCCTCGCGGGCGGCGAGCGCGCAGGCGAGGGTGAGACACGAGACACCGCCGTCGGTGGGTGTCTTGGCGATGACCGCGTTGCCGGCCAGCGCCTGGACGAGCATGGCGTGCACGAGCACGCTCATCGGGTAGTTCCAGCTCGCGATGTTCGACACGGGCCCGGGCAGGGGCGTGCGTTCGCCGAGGGTGTCGTCGATTCCGTCGACGTACCAGCGCACACCGTCGATGGCGCGGTCCACGTCGGCCTGCGCGAGCCGCCACGGCTTGCCGATCTCCCAGACGAGGAGCAGGGCGAGCAGTTCACGGTGTTCGGTGAGGGCGTCGAGGGTCGCTGCGACGCGGGCGCGCCGCTCGGGCAGCGGGATGTGCCGCCAGGCGCGGTGCTGGTCGAGGGAGGCGCGCACGGCCTGGTGGGCGGTGTCGGCGTCGAGGCGCGGCGGGCCCGCGATGGGGCTGCCGTCGACGGGGCTGGTGGCGGGCAGGGCGCGGCCGTCGGCCTGCCAGGCGCCGTTCCACAGGTTCAGGACGCGGTCGTCGCGGAAGGCCTCGGGGGCGACGGCGAGGCAGCGCTGCCAGGCGTCGGCCCAGGAGGTACCGGACTTGAGGGTGATTGCCATGGTGTTGGTCTCCGCTCACGGTGCACAGTCGGGGCGGGGTACTTGATGGCTGGTGGTGCTGTACCGCTGGTGGTGCTGTACGACTGGTGGGTGGTGCTGTGGACGGGAGGTGCCCAGCGGACACCTCCGGTATGCCAATTCCCGTACAGGGATGGCCAGTTGACGCCTATGAGACGCGTCACTGCCCGTCGGCGAGGCGGTCCAGGACGAGCCGGGCCGTCTCCGTCGGCGTGGCGCCGACGCGGACGCCGACGGCTTCGAGCGCCGCCTTCTTGGCCTCGGCCGTTCCCGAGGAGCCGGAGACGATGGCGCCTGCGTGGCCCATCGTCTTGCCCTCGGGCGCGGTGAATCCGGCGATGTAGCCGACGACGGGCTTGGTGACGTGTTCGCGGATATGGACCGCGGCGCGTTCCTCGGCGTCGCCGCCGATCTCCCCGATGAGCACGATGAGTTCGGTCTCGGGGTCGGCCTCGAACGCTTCGAGGCAGTCGATGTGCGTGGTGCCGATGACGGGGTCGCCGCCGATGCCCACACACGTCGAGAAGCCGATGTCGCGCAGCTCGTACATGAGTTGGTAGGTGAGGGTGCCGGACTTGGAGACGAGTCCGATGCGGCCCGGCTTGGTGATGTCGGCCGGGATGATGCCCGCGTTCGAGGCGCCGGGCGAGATGAGGCCCGGACAGTTGGGGCCGATGACACGGGTGCCCCGCTGCTTCGCGTACGCCTGGAAGGCGACGGCGTCGTGCACCGGTATGCCCTCCGTGATGACGACCGCGAGGGGGATGCCCGCGTCGGCCGCCTCGATCACGGCCCCCTTGGCGAAGGCGGGCGGCACGAAGACGACGGTGACATCGGCTCCGGTGGCGGCCATGCCCTCGGCGACGGAGCCAAAGACCGGGACCTCGCGCCCTTCGAGGTCGACGCTGCTGCCGGCCTTGCGGGGGTTGACGCCGCCGACGATGTTCGTGCCCGCCTGGAGCATGCGGCGGGTGTGCTTCGTGCCCTCGGCGCCGGTCATGCCCTGGACGAGGACCTTGCTCTCCTGGGTCAGGTAGATGGCCATGTCCCGGCTCCTTAAAGGGGGTTGCTGACGAGGGCGAGTTCGGCGGCCTGCCGCGCGGCGCCGTCCATGGTGGTGGCCTGTTCGACCAGCGGGTGCGCGCGCTCCTCGAGGATGGCCCGGCCGCGCGCGGCGTTGTTGCCGTCGAGGCGGACGACGAGCGGCTTGGTCAGCTGGACGTGCTCCAGGGCCTGGACGATTCCGTCGGCGACCGCGTCGCAGGCGGTGATGCCGCCGAAGACGTTGACGAAGACGGACTTCACGGCCGGGTCGGAGAGGATGACGTCGAGGCCGTCCGCCATGATCTGGGCGGAGGCGCCGCCGCCGATGTCGAGGAAGTTGGCGGGCTTCGCTCCGCAGCCCGCGACCACGTCGAGGGTGGACATGACGAGCCCGGCGCCGTTGCCGATGATGCCGACCTCGCCGTCGAGCTTCACGTAGTTGAGTCCCTTGGCCGCTGCCTGCGCCTCCAGGGGTTCGTCGTGCTCGGACTCCGCGTTCTCGCCCCAACGGGCGTTGCGGAAGCGGGCGTTGTCGTCGAGGGTCACCTTGCCGTCGAGCGCGAGGATGTGGCCCTGCGCGGTGCGCACGAGCGGGTTCACCTCGACGAGCAGCGCGTCCTCGCGGGTGAGGACGTCCCACAGGCGTACGAGGACGTCGACGGTCTGCGGCGGAAGCCCCGCCGCCTCGGCGATGCGGGCCGCGACGGCGGAGGTGACACCGACGGCCGGGTCGACGGGGATGCGGGCCACGGCCTCGGGCCGGGTGGCGGCGACCTCCTCGATGTCCATGCCGCCCTCGGCGGAGGCGATGGCGAGGAAGGTGCCTGCGGCGCGGTCGAGGACGTAGGACACGTAGAACTCGGCCTCGATGTCGACGGGTTGGGCGAGCATCACCCTTCGTACGGTGTGGCCCTTGATGTCCATGCCGAGGATCTGGCGCGCCGTCAGCTCGGCGGCGGCCGGGTCGGCGGCGAGCTTGACGCCGCCCGCCTTGCCGCGACCGCCCGTCTTGACCTGCGCCTTGACGACGACGCGGCCGCCGAGCCGGCGCGCGAACTCGCGGGCCTCCTTGGCTGATTCGGTGACCTCGGCCCGCGGAACGGGGATGCCGTGCTCCGCGAACAGGTCCCTCGCCTGGTGTTCGTACAGGTCCATTTGCGGCTCCTGTCTGGGTTCCTGCTTCAGCCCTTGATTCGGCTACGGAAAGGAAAAATGCTGCACGCCCCCTGGACACCATCCACGCAATGCGGGATACCAGTTTTCATACAGTATTCGGCGACTGTATGCAATGTACGAACCGACGGTGGACCGACCGTGGAACCGACCGTGGACCAGTAGCGAGGTGAGTCGTTCGTGACCAAGGCACTCGAGGGTGTGCGCGTCCTGGACATGACCCATGTCCAGTCAGGCCCATCCGCCACGCAGATGCTGGCGTGGCTGGGTGCGGACGTCGTCAAACTGGAGGCGCCGACCGGTGACATCACACGCAAGCAGCTGCGTGACGTCCCGGACGTCGACTCCCTCTACTTCACGATGCTCAACTGCAACAAGCGGAGCATCACCCTGAACACCAAGACGGAGCGCGGCAAGGAGCTGCTGACCGAACTGATCCGCCGCTCGGACGTCATGGTGGAGAACTTCGGCCCCGGAGCCGTGGACCGGATGGGCTTCACCTGGGACCGCATCCAGGAGATCAACCCGCGCATCATCTACGCCTCGATCAAGGGCTTCGGCGAGGGCCCGTACACCAACTTCAAGGCCTACGAGGTGGTCGCCCAGGCCATGGGTGGCTCGATGGCCACCACGGGCTTCGAGGACGGTCCGCCGACGGCCACGGGCGCGCAGATCGGCGACTCGGGGACCGGTATCCACACGGTCGCCGGCATCCTCGCGGCCCTGTTCCAGCGCGAGAACACCGGACGTGGCCAGCGCGTGAACGTCGCCATGCAGCACGCGGTCCTCAACCTGTGCCGGGTGAAGCTGCGCGACCAACAGCGCCTGACCCACGGCCCGTTGGCGGAGTACCCGAACGAGGACTTCGGTGACGAGGTCCCCCGCTCCGGCAACGCGTCGGGCGGCGGACAGCCCGGCTGGGCGGTCAAGTGCGCACCCGGCGGACCCAACGACTACGTCTACGTCATCGTCCAGCCCGTCGGCTGGAAGCCGCTCACCGAGCTGATCGGGCGGCCCGAACTCGCCGAGGACGTCGACTGGGCCACGCCCGAGGCGCGCCTTCCCAAGCTGGGCAAGATGTTCCAGCTGATCGAGGAGTGGTCCTCGACGCTTCCCAAGTGGGAGGTCCTGGACCGGCTCAACGCCCACAACATCCCCTGCGGCCCGATCCTCTCCACCAAGGAGATCATCGAGGACGAGTCGCTGGTCGCCAACGACATGGTCGTCGAAGTGCCGCATGCCGAGCGCGGCTCCTTCAAGACCGTCGGTTCCCCTCTCAAGCTCTCCGACTCCCCCGTCGACGTCACCTCCTCCCCGCTGCTCGGCGAGCACAACGCGGAGGTCTTCATCGGTGAACTCGGCCTCGGGGACGAAGAGTTGCGTCTGCTCAAGTCGAACGGAGTGATCTGATTGATGGCCGAGGAACGTGAGCTCAAGGTACGGGCGCTGCTCGACACCGTACGGGCCGAGGGACGTACAGCGCTCACCGCGCCCGAGGGGAAGGTGATCGCCGACGCGTACGGCATCGCCGTGCCCGGCGAGGAGCTCGCGACCGATGCCGACCAGGCGGTGGCGGCCGCGGCCCGCTTCGGCGGACCCGTGGTGCTGAAGATCGTCTCGCCCGACATCCTGCACAAGACCGACGCGGGCGGCGTCGTCGTCGGCGTGGACGGCGAGGCCGCCGTACGGGAGGCGTACCAGCGGATCGTCGACAACGCGCACGCCTACGACGCCACCGCCCACATCACCGGCATCCAGGTCCAGGAGCTGCTGCCCACGGGGCCCGACGCCCAGGAGGTCATCGTCGGGTCCGTCACCGACCCGACGTTCGGCAAGGTCGTCGCCTTCGGGCTCGGCGGCGTACTCGTCGAGGTACTGAAGGACGTCACCTTCCGGCTCGCGCCGGTGTCGGAGGACGAGTCCCTCGACATGCTCGACTCGATCAAGGCGGCGGAGGTGCTGCGCGGTGTGCGCGGCGCCAAGGGCGTCGACCGGGAGGCACTGGCCGAGCAGATCCGCCGGGTGTCCCAACTGGTCACGGAGTTCCCGGAGATAGCCGAGGTCGACCTCAACCCGGTGATCGCGACGCCCAAGGGCGCGCTCGCCGCCGACATCCGCATCATCCTCGCGGAGGGCGAGCAGAAGCAGCGGCGCACCTACAGCCGCGAGGAGATCCTCACGTCGATGCGGCGGCTGATGCAGCCGTCCTCCATCACCGTGATCGGCGCCTCGAACGAGCAGGGCAAGATCGGCAACTCGGTGATGCGCAATCTCATCGACGGCGGCTTCTCCGGCGAGATCCACCCGGTGAACCCGAAGGCCGACGACATCCTGGGCCGCAAGGCGTACAAGAGTGTCACGGACGTCCCCGGCGACGTGGACGTGGCGGTCTTCGCGATCCCCGCGAAGTTCGTGGCATCGGCCCTGGAGGAGGTCGGCCGCAAGGGCATCCCGAACGCGGTCCTCATCCCCTCCGGGTTCGCCGAGACCGGCGAGCACGAGCTCCAGGAGGAGATCGTCGCCATCGCCGAGCGCTATGGCACCCGCCTGCTCGGCCCGAACATCTACGGCTACTACTCGACGTGGCAGGACCTGTGCGCCACGTTCTGCACGCCGTACGACGTGAAGGGCGGCGTCGCCCTCACCAGTCAGTCCGGCGGCATCGGCATGGCCATCCTGGGCTTCGCCCGCACCACGAAGACGGGTGTCTCGGCGATCGTCGGGCTCGGCAACAAGTCGGACCTCGACGAGGACGACCTGCTCACCTGGTTCGGCGAGGACCCCAACACCGACTGCATCGCGATGCACCTGGAGGACCTCAAGGACGGGCGCGCCTTCGTGCAGGCCGCGCGCGAGACCGTGCCGAAGAAGCCGGTCGTCGTCCTCAAGGCGGGGCGTACGGCGGCGGGCGCCAAGGCGGCCGGTTCACACACGGGCGCGCTCGCGGGCGACGACGCCGTGTACGACGACATCCTCAAGCAGGCCGGTGTCATCAGGGCTCCGGGCCTCAACGACATGCTGGAGTACGCGCGGGCGCTGCCGGTGCTTCCCACCCCCCAGGGCGACAACGTCGTGATCATCACGGGGGCGGGCGGCTCAGGTGTGCTGCTCTCGGACGCCGTGATGGACAACGGGCTCGAACTCATGGAGATCCCGGCCGACTTGGACGAGGCCTTCCGGAAGTTCATTCCGCCGTTCGGCGCCGCGGGCAACCCCGTCGACATCACGGGCGGCGAGCCCCCGTCGACGTACGAGGCGACGATCCGGCTCGGCCTTGAGGACCCGCGGATCCACTCGCTGGTGCTCGGCTACTGGCACACCATCGTCACCCCGCCCATGGTGTTCGCGGAGGTGACGGCGCGCGTCGTCCAGGAGTTCCGGGACCGGGGCATCGAGAAGCCCGTAGTGGCCTCGCTCGCGGGCGACGTCGAGGTCGAGGAGGCGTGCCAGTACCTCTTCGACCGGGGCGTGGTCGCGTACCCGTACACGACCGAGAAGCCCGTCGCGGTGCTCGGCGCGAAGTACAAGTGGGCTCGTGCGGCAGGGAAGTTGGGGGGCGGTCGATGACGTAGCCGACCGGCGGGACCGGTCGGCGGTGCGCGCCGGCCGGGCCCAGGCCCCGTGCGCACACGAAAGAAATTTGGACAGGGGGCGCTGCCCAGATCTTTCGACGCAAGGGAAACGATCGACATGACAACAACCGATCTGCCGAGTTCCGTCCCCTACAGGGAGGTGACGGACGCCAACGGCCGGATGTACCGGGTTGGCGAGAGCGACATCGACATCATGGGTCGCGGGCGCAAGTGGATGGTCATCCTGCCCTGGGTGGGCATGATGGGCATCTCCTCCGCGGAGTACGCGTTCGCGTCCGCAGAGGACACCCTGCACACCGCACACCATTGGAACAGCGGACACATCTTCTGGATGATGACCGTCTGGGTGTTCTTCCAGGCGGCCGTGGCCATGCCCGCGGGCAGGCTGCGGGAGAGCGGCAAACTGCCGGCCCGCTGGGCCATGATGCTCGGCGCCGTGGGCACCTTCCTCGGCTATCTGTCGCTGGCCTACGCACCGCACGTCATCGTCGCCTACATCGGCTTCAGTGTCTTCAGCGGTATGGGCGCCGGCATGGTGTACGCGACCTGCGTCAACATGGTCGGCAAGTGGTATCCGGAGCGCAGGGGCGGCAAGACGGGCTTCGTCAACGGCGGTTTCGCCTACGGCTCGGTGCCGTTCGTGTTCCTGTTCACCGGGTACATGGACCTGACCAACTTCCGCTGGGTGCTGGTCTCGGTGGGTGTCTTCCTGGCCGCGATGGTCGCCGTCGCGGGCTCCTTCTTCAAGGACCCGCCGAAGAACTGGTGGCCGGCGAACATCGACCCGCTCAACCCTCCGGAGGACCCGCGGGCGCGCAGGTCCCTGGAGAAGAACCCGCCGGCCGTCAAGCAGTACACCCCCCTGGAGGCATGGAAGACGGGCCGGGTCGCGCTGATGTGGTTCTGCCTGGCGTGTACGTCGGGTGTGAACATCTTCGGCATCGCCTTCCAGGTCGACATCGGCAAGGAAGCGGGCTTCGCGGGCGGGATCGTGGCCACCGCGATGTCACTCAAGGCGGTCGTCAACGGCACCGGGCGTGGTGTCATCGGCTGGCTGTCCGACCGGTACGGCCGCAAGCAGTGTCTGCTGGCGGTGTGCATGATCCTGGGCCTCGCCCAGTTCGGCATCATCTGGTCGGCCTCGGAGAAGATGCTCGCGATGTTCCTGGTCTTCTCCGCGATCTCCGGCTTCGGCGGCGGTGCGATCTTCCCGATGTTCGCGGCCCTGACCGCGGACTACTTCGGTGAGAACAACAACGCCACCAACTACGGCATGGTCTACAGCTCCAAGCTCGTCTCGGGGCTCGGCGCGGGCATGGGGTCCGTCGTCGTCGGCGCCTGGGGACACTCCGGGGCCTTCATCCTGGCCGGCTGCATCTCGTTCTTCGCCGGCTTCGTGGCTCTGTTCCTGTCTCCGCCCGGTAGGCCCAAGAAGCGTGGGGTCCACCCCAACCCACACCCCCTTGGTGAGGAGATGACGTGATATGACGGCGGAACCTGTCTCCGCTGGCAATACGGCACCGGCTGCGGGGAGCCGGTACCGAGAACTGACCGACGAACACGGCCGGATCTATCGCGTGGGCGAGACCGACCGGGACATCCTCGGCCACTCCCGCAAGTTCATGGTGTACCTGCCATGGGTCGCGATGATGGCCATCAGTGTCTCCGAGTACGCCTACGGGTCCGCCGAGGACACGTTGTCCTCGGCGCACGGCTGGACGCAGTCCAACACCTTCTGGATCCTGAGCGTCTGGGTGTTCTTCCAGGCGGGTGTGGCGTTCCCGGCCGGCTGGCTGCGTGAGAAGGGCATCATGCCGGCCCGCCGCGCCATGTACGTGGGCGCCTTCCTGTGCATGATCGGCTTCCTGGCCCTCTCACACCTGCACAACGTGTGGCTGGCCATCGTCGGATTCGGCGTGATCGGCGGACTCGGCTCCGGGTTCGTGTACGCGACCTGCATCAACATGGTCGGCAAGTGGTACCCCGAACGCAAAGGCGGCAGGACAGGTTTCGTCAACGGAGGCTTCGCCTACGGCTCGCTTCCGTTCATCTTCATCTTCAACTACGCCTTCGACACCTCGAACTACCACCGGGTGCTCGACATGATCGGCGCCTATGTGCTGGTCGTGGTGCTGGTGTGTGCGTTCTTCTTCCGGGACCCGCCGAGGAACTGGTGGCCCTCGGAGGTCGACCCGCTCGCCACGTCCGGCTCCGGGAAGAGCGCGCGGGCTCTCGCCAAGAACCCGCCGGCGGTCAAGCAGTACACCCCCATGGAGGCCATCAAGACGGGCCAGCTGCCGCTGATGTGGCTGAGCCTGGTGCTTACCGCAGGTGTGTCGATCTTCGGCATCTCCTTCCAGGTCGACTTCGCCAAGGAGGTCGGCTTCGGTCCGCTGGTCGCCGCCTCGTCGATGGGTGTCATGGCGGTCATCAACGGTGTCGGCCGGGCCGTGGTCGGCTGGATGTCGGACCTGTGGGGCCGCAAGGCGAGCCTGATCCTCGTGATCGTCGTACTCGGTCTCGCCCAGTTCGGGATCATCTGGGCGGGCGACATCCGCAGCGAGTGGCTGTTCCTGGTCTTCGCGTTCCTGTCCGGCTTCGGCGGCGGCGCGTTCTACCCTATGTTCGCGGCGCTGACCCCGGACTACTTCGGGGAGAACTACAACGCCACCAACTACGGCCTGGTGTACAGCGGGAAGCTCATCAGCGGCCTGTTCGGCGGCGGTCTCGGCTCGATGGTGGTCGGCGCCTGGGGCTACAACGGCGCGTACGCCCTGGCCGGCGGGATCTCCATGCTGTCGGCGCTCGTGGCACTGCTGCTGCGGCAACCGGGGCGGAACGACAAGGCGGTGTCGTTGACATGATCACGTAAAGCGCGTCACGTAAAGCGCGCCGGCAACAGTTGAGTGGGGGCCGGGCCGGGGGGGGCGGGCCCCCCCCGGGCGAGGGGGCGGGATGGGGGGAGGCGGCCGGTGGGGCGTGCCGCGCCCCCCCAGGGGGAGGGGGAGGGCGGG
>NZ_JBHWKQ010000008.1:177512-258252 GCF_042730865.1 Streptomyces sp. NPDC059897
ACCCCGGGGGCGTAACCAAATGGGTGTTTGTTTGAAATTAACACTTAACGCGCGACCCGAAACGCCCCCCCCCAACAGTTGCGTGGGGCCCGGCCGCGGCGGCCGGCCCCCACTCATGTCGTGTGCGCTACTTGCGGAGTGCGGCCAGGTTGTCGTAGCCGATCCGCGCATGGGTCAGGGACTGGCCGGGGACGGTGGCGCTGGGCGCGTTGTCCTGCTCGACCATGGGGTTGTGGTAGTTGCGGGCGCCGACCCGCTTGAAGAACGTCCGGTAGTCGATGACACCTTCACCGAAGGGCACCATGTCGTAGCCCATGCCGTTGGTGTCGTTGCGCGTGCCGTCCTTCGCGTGGAAGAGCGGGTAGCGCGCGTTGTTCGCGACGACCAGGGCGGCCGGGTCGAAGACCTTCTCGCGCGTGGAGCCGTCGTGCGCGGTGTAGGTGTGGAACTTGTACTGGGCCACGTGCGCCCAGAAGATGTCCATCTCCAGCCACACCGACTTCGGGTCGGTGATCCGCAGGAAGTACTCCAGCTTGCGGATGCCGGAGCTGCGGGTGGGCCTGCCCTGGTCGTCGAGCGGCCCGCCGTCGAGCAGGAACCCGTACGCCGCGTCGTGGTTGTGCGTGTAGAGCTTGAGGCCCGCGCGGTCCGCGATCCGGCCCAGCGCGTTCCACTTGTCGGCGGCGACGTCCCAGTCCGCCTTGTACGAGCTGCCGGTGGGGTCGCCGCCGGTGCCCATGTGGTCCAGGCCGAGGATGTTCGCGATCTCCAGGTGCTTCTTGAACTGGTCGGTGTCGGCCTGCGTGAGCGGCCAGGACGACGGGATGAAACCGTGGTTGCCCTGGGCGCGCAGACCGTACTCGTCGAGCCACGAGCGCAGCAGCTTCGCGCCCGCGACCGATTCCAGGTTCGCGCCGCCGGGCGCGTTGGCGTGCTGGCCGTAGCCGGCGAACTCGACCTGCTTGTACCCGTAGCGGGCCAGCTCTTTGAACACCTCGCGGAAGCCGGAGGGCAGGGTGCTGCTGAGCGGGTCGCGGCCGATGGCGTCGCGCACGGTGTAGAGGATGATGCCGCGCTTGTCGGCGGGGATGAGGCGGGTGCCGAGGCCGCCGCCTGCGGATGCGGTCGCAGGCTGGGCCAGTGCGGGGGCCGCGCCGAAGACGGGTGCGGCGATGGCGGCGCCCGCGACAGCGGTGCAGGTGCTGAGGAAGCGGCGGCGGCCGATACCGAGGCGGGATCTGAGGGCCTCGTCGGGGCCTGCTGCCGCGTCGGCGGCGGTGGTGCGGTGGAGTTCGGTCACGGTGTCTTCCTTCGGTCCGGTGATTCCGGGTTCAGGGCCCGGGCGTTGTCAGTGGCGTGTGCTTCACTCTCTGTAACTGGAACTGCTGCTGCTCCCGCCAATTCGAGGAGCAGGGCTTTCACTTCGGTGGCCGCGACGCGGCCTGAGAACGCGTGGGGGGTGGAGCACAGGATGAGCGGACCTTCTTCGTCGCTCGCCGGGAGCCGGCCGTGGCTGCCGCGAATAGGTGAGGCTTCCAGTGGGACGACCGCCATGCGGTAGCGCATGCCGAGCTTCTTGCGGGCGAGGGCGGTGGCCGCCTTGACCTTCACATAGGGGTCGAGGGGGTCCATGAAGAGTTCGACCGGGTCGTAGCCGGGTTTGCGGTGGATCTCGACGAGCTGCGCGAAGTCGGGCGCGCGGGCGTCGTCGAGCCAGTAGTAGTACGTGAACCAGGCGTCGGCCTCGGCGATGGCGACGAGTTCGCCGGAGCGCGGGTGGTCGAGCTGATGCGCCTTCTTGCCCTCGTCGTCAAGGAGTTGCTCGATGCCGGGCACGTCGGCGAGCGCGGCGCGGGTGGCGTCGAGGTCCTCGGGGCGGCGTACGTAGATGTGCGCGATCTGGTGGTCCGCGACGGCGAAGGCGCGGGAGGCCATCGGGTCGAGGTACTCCATGCCGTCCTGCGTGTGCACCTCGAGGAGTCCCGCGCGGCGCAGCGCCCGGTTGATGTGGACGGGGCGGTCGGCTCGGGTGATGCCGTACTCGGAGAGGGCGACGACGGTGCGGCCTTCGGCGCGGGCGTCGTCCAGGAGCGGGGCGAGCGCGGCGTCGAGGTCGGCGGCGGCCCGGTGGGAGCGCGGGTCGTCGGGTCCGTAGCGCTGCAGGTCGTAGTCGAGGTGCGGGAGGTAGCTCAGGATCAGGTCGGGGTGGCGGGTGGCCAGGACGTGCCGGGTGGCGTCGATGATCCACCGGCTGGAGACGAGGTCGGCGCCCGGGCCCCAGAAGTGGAACAGGGGGAATGTGCCGAGCTTGTCGGTGAGTTCGTCGTGCAGGTCCGGGGGCCGGGTGTAGCAGTCGGGTTCCTTGCGGCCGTCGGCGTAGTAGACGGGACGGGGGGTGACGGTGATGTCGGTGTCGGCGCCCATGGCGTACCACCAGCAGATGTTGGCGACCGTGTAGCCGGGGTGGGTGCGGCGGGCGGCGTCCCAGAGTTTGTCGCCGGCGACGAGGCCGTTGTGCTGGCGCCACAGCAGTACGTCGCCGAGTTCGCGGAAGTACCAGCCGTTGCCGACGATGCCGTGCTCGGCGGGCATCGTGCCGGTCAGGAAGGTGGACTGGGCGGCGCAGGTGACGGCGGGCAGCACGGTACCGAGCGGGGCGCGGGACCCGGACCGGGCGAGGTCCTTGAGGTGCGGCATGTGGTCGAGCAGGCGGGGGGTGAGGCCGACGACGTCGAGGACGAGGAGGGGGGTGACGGCGGGCGGTGGACCGGGCAAATTAAGCCCCTGCGGCGGATGAGCATTTTCAAGCCCCTGCGGCGATTGAGCAGCGGGGTCCGGGGCGGAGCCCCGTGGCGTGGGAGCGGCGCCGCGCTGGGAATCCGACGAACCACCGGAGGTCATGGCAGCTCCTTGAGGCCGAGGTCGGTCAACAGGTCCCGGGCCAGCGCGAGTTCGGCGGCGATGCCGTCGGCGAGCTGCTGGCGTCCACGCGGGCGCAGGGCCGTCGGCAGCGCCTGCCACGTGTAGGTCTCGACCTCCAGGTGGCGGGTGAGCGGGCGGGCGCCGCCGACGAGGCGGGTCAGCGTGTCCTGGAGGACATCGAGCGTGGAGGTGAGGGGCGCGGCGGGGGCCGCGTGCAGGGGGACGTGGAAGTGGGCGCGCCAGGGCACGCCCTGCGGCAGTCCCTGCCCGTCGGCCGTCAGGGCCTCGCCGAGGTCGTCGACGCCGTGCAGGGTGCCGTCGGCGCGGGCGCGGGTCTGGTGCAGGAAGCGGGGTTCGTCGAACGCGGCGAGCGCGGCCCGGACTTCGGGCAGATGGGGGTGTTCGGCATGGAGGGCGGCGGAGAGCTGGGCCTTCACGACGGGGATGCGGGCGGCGGCGAGGGCGTCGAGCGCGGTGTCGGGTTGTTCGAAGGAGGTGGCGAGGTGGCAGGTGTCCAGACACAGGCCGACGCGGTCGGTGCGGGCGATGTCGGTGAGGGGACCGATGGCGTCGCCGGTGGTTTCGACGGTGCAGCCGGGCTCGGGTTCCAGGCCGATGCGGATCGAGCGGCCGGTCAGTTCCTCGATGGTGTCGAGGCGTTCGGCGAGAGTGCGCAGGGCCGCGCGGGACCGTTCGGCGCGGTGCGGGTCGTGGGCGGTGCGCCAGGCGAGCGGCAGGGTGGAGACGGTGCCTTCGGCGGCGTCGGCGGGCAGCAGGGTGGAGAGCAGCCGGGCCAGGTCGACGGTGTGGTCGAGGCGCTCCTCGTCGGCCCAGTCCGGTTTGTAGACGCGGTACTTGACCTCGGCGGCGCCGAAGCCCTCGTAGGGGAAGCCGTTGAGGGTGACGACCTCGAGGCCGCGCCGGTCGAGTTCGGCGCGCAGTCCGCGCAGCGCGGTGGGGTCGGTGATCAAGGCGCGGGCGGCGTCCTTCGCGAGCCACAGGCCGATGCCGAGGCGGTCCCTGCCGAGGCGTTTGCGCACAGGTTCGCAGTGGTCGCGCAGTTGGGCGAGGACACCGTCGAGGGTTTCGGCGGGGTGCACGTTGGTGCAGTACGCGAGGTGGACGGTGGAGCCGTCGGGGTGCCGGAAGCGCATGGGTCACTCACCGCCGCGCAGGATCGAGTTGCCTTCGTGGGTGGCGGGTTCCGTCGCCGGGACGTCGAGGCGCAGCCGGCCGCTGAGCTCGTAGAACGCGACGGGGTTGCGCCACAGCACACGGTCGACGTCGTCGTCGGTGAAGCCGGAGGCGAGCATGGCGTCGGCGACCTCGCGGGTCTTGAGCGGGTCGCTGTTGCCCCAGTCGGCCGCCGAGTTGACGAGGACCTGTTCCGGGCCGTGGACGCGCAGGATCTCCACCATCCGCTCCGCGTCCATCTTGGTGTCCGGATAGACGGAGAAGCCGAGCCAGGCGCCGGAGTCCTTGGCCTCCTTGACGGTGGTCTCGTTGAGGTGGTCGATCAGGACACGGTCGACGGGCAGCGCGGACTCCCGGACGACATCGAGGGTGCGGCGCAGCCCGGCGAGCTTGTCGCGGTGCGGGGTGTGCACGAGGGCGGGCAGGCCGTGGTCGGCGGCGAGTTGGAGCTGGGCGGCGAGTGCGGTGTCCTCGGCGGCGGTCATGGAGTCGTAGCCGATCTCGCCGACGGCAACGACGTTGTCCTTCACGAGGTAGCGGGGCAGCGCGTCAAGGACGGGGGTGCAGCGCGGGTCGTTCGCCTCCTTGGGGTTGAGGGCGATCGTGCAGTGGTGCGCGATGCCGTACTGGGCGGCGCGGAAGGGCTCCCAGCCCAGGAGGGAGTCGAAGTAGTCGTAGAAGGAGGCGGGCGAGGTGCGGGGCTGGCCGAGCCAGAAGGCCGGCTCGACCAGGGCCCGCACACCGGCGGCGTGCATCGCCTTGTAGTCGTCGGTGGTGCGCGAGGTCATGTGGATGTGGGGGTCGAAGAGGCGCATCAGGACTCCTTGCCGTGGGGATCGGCCCGGCCGTCCGTCGGGGGCTCGGGCGCGGTGCGGGCCAGGACGCGGTGCAGGTCGTCGGGGACGGGGCGACCCGCCGCGGTCCGCTCGTCGGCGAAGTCGCCCAGCATGCGCGCGAGTTCACCGTCGCCGCGGGCGCGGTCGGCGAGCCGTGCCACGGCATCCACCGGCACCCCGGTGAACAGGCACTTGAGGACGGCGTGCCGCCATGCGTGGGCGGGCAGGTGCGTGGCGGCGTACGGTCCGACGGCGGCGGCCACGAGGCGGGTGTCGTTGGCGCGCAGGGCGTCCTCGACCAGCGGGAGGGCGTCCGGCCCTTCCACCAGGTGGGGCAGGGCGAGCAGGACGGCGCGGCGTTCTGCGGCGGTGCCCTGGTTGTACAGCGCGGTGAGGGTGACGGTGTCGGCCTTCGCGGCGTGCAGCAGCAGCAGGAGCCGGGCGGCGTCCGCGCGCTCGTCGCCGACGCGGCGCCCCGCTTCGGCGAACCTCAACTGCCAGGCAGGGAGGCGGTGTTCGTTCGAAAGGGGATCGGTCGGGGCGCTCGCGTCGGCGATGGCCGCGTGCAGCCAGGCGCGGGCGGCGGCGTCCAGCGCGGCGTCGAGGCGTGCGCGGACGGTGGCGAGGGCCGGGAGGCCGCCGGCGGCGGAGCCAGTGCCGGTGCCGGTGCCGGTGCCCGTGTCGTACGTCATGGCGTGCCTCCTCGCGGTGCCGCCGACGGCCTCACGGAGCACAGGAAGTCCAGTGATTCGGCGGCAAGTTGAGGTCCCGCATGGGAGTGGCGGGGCAGTTCGACGACGGTCAGGCCCCGGTAGCCGGTGGCCGCGAGGGCGTCGAGCACGGGCGGGAAATCGATCTCCCCTTCCCCGAACGGCAGATGCTCGTGGACGCCCCGGCGCATGTCCTCGATCTGCACGTGCCGCAGCCAGGGGCCCGCCGCGCGGACGCAGTCGGCGGGGGACAGCGGTTCCAGGCACTGGCAGTGCCCGATGTCGAGGGTCAGGCCGAGGGCCGCGGGGCTGCCCAGGTCGCGGCGCAGCCGGTGGAAGTCGGCGAGCGTGCCGAGGAGGTGCCCGGGTTCGGGCTCGATGGCGAGCGGGACACCGGCGGTTTCGGCGGCCTCCAGTACGGGGGTGAGCGCTGCGGCGAGGCGCTTCCACGCGCTGTCCGGGTCGGTGCCGTCGGGGGTGGTGCCGCTGAAGCAGTGCACCGCGTGGGCGCCCAGGTCGGCGGCGACCTGGACGGCGCGGACGAGCAGTTGGACACGGGCGGCCCGGGCGTCGGGATCCGGGTCGAGGAGGGAGGGGCCGTGTTTGCGGCGTGGGTCGAGTACGTAGCGGGCGCCGGTCTCCACGGTGGCCGTGAGCCGGTGCCGGTCGAGGGCGCGGGCCACCTCGCGGGTGCGCGCCGCCAGGTCCGGGGCGAGCGGGTCGAGGTGCATGTGGTCGAGGGTGAGCCCGACTCCGTCGTAGCCGAGGTCGGCGAGGAGGCCGAGGGCGTCGGAGAGGCGCAGGTCGGTGAGGCCGTTGGTGCCGTAGCCCCAGCGCGGTGGGATCGGCTCGGCTCCGGTGGCGGTCATGTGACGCTCACCTTCTTGGCGAAGCGGCGGGCCAGCGGGGCGAGGGCGAGGGTCGCCAGCGCGGTCACCGGGGCGCCGGAGCGGGCGGCCAGCGCGGACTGCAGGGGGACGAGCGCGCGGATGCCGGCGCCGACGGCGCGTTGGGTGAGCGGGGGCGAGGGGTTGAGGGCCGCGTGGAGGAGGGGGCGCAGGGCGGTGGTGGCGTACGCGGCGGCGGGGAGCGCGACGGTGATCGGGGCGGGGCTCACCGGCCCGCCCCGTCCGGAGCGAGTCGGTGAGGAGGACGTGGGTCCGTCCCGCAGCGGGTGTCCCGCCCGCGCGGTGAGGAGCGTCGCCGCGATGGCGAGTCCCGTGGCCAGGGCCTTCAGGGGCGCGGTGCTGGACCCGCCCTGGGCTTCCGTGCGGGAGACCGTGGTCACGGCGGTGGTGTGGACGGCGAGGGTGGCGGCGGCGGTGAGGGGCCGCGTCGGGGTGGTGGCCGTGGTCCGTTCCGGCCTCGGGCCACCCCGTGAGCCCGCCCGGACCGTGGCCGTCGCTCCCATCAGCAGGTCGAGGCCGCGGGCCGTGCCCATCGCCGCCGGGCCCGCGGGGGTGGACTTGAGGCGGAGGTCGTACGCCCACACCGTGGCCGCGAGGGCCGTGGCGAGGGCGCCGGTCGTCCGGCCGGCGCGGTGGGCCAGGGCGAGGCCGGCACCGGTCAGGGCTCCGGCCGCCGCCAGGGCGTGGGCCGGGCGGACGCGGCCGGAGGGGATCGGGCGGTGCGGGCGGTCGCGGGCGTCCTCGTCCCGGTCGGCCCAGTCGTTGAGGGCCATGCCCGCCGCGTACAGGCTGACGGAGGCGCCGATGGCGAGGAGCGTGCCGCGGGTGGGGCGGGCTCCCGTCGCGGCCGCTCCGGCCAGGGCGTCGCCGGGGACGGTGAACAGGGCGGGTAGCCGCAGGAGTTCCGCCCAGGCCCGGCCTCGCGACTCCGAGCCCCGCTCCCCCGGCCCCGTGCCCGTGCCGCTCACGCCGCGCCGTCCCGCAGGCGGTCCGCGAAGGCGAGCAGGGCCTCGTGCTGGTGGTCCAGGTCGGAGGACGCGCCGGGGTCGGGATCCTTGAAGTAGAAGCCCAGCTCCGGCCGGGGGCCGGTCAGTCCGGATCGCGCGGCGCTCAGCAGCAGGCGGGCCAGGTCGAGGACGAGGGGCGCGGCGAGCGCCGAGTCGCAGCCCTGCCACGTGGTCTGGAGGGTCATCCGCGCGCCGAGGAAGCCGTCGAAGGCGATGTGGTCCCAGGCGGTCTTCCAGTCGCCGAGCGCCGGGACGTCGTCGATGTGGACCTCGCCCTGGGGGACGCTGCCGAGGGTGTCGGCGAGGACGCGCTCCTTGCCGGCGTTCTTCGCGGCGGCCGCGGCCGGATCGGCGAGGGCCACGCCGTCGCCACCGCCGAGGAGGTTGGTGCCGGACCAGGCGCGGACGTCGAGCGCGCGCTTGCGGAACATCGGGCCGAGCACGGACCGCAGCAGGGTCTGCCCTGTCTTGCCGTCGCGGCCCGCGAAGGGCACGCCCGCGGTGTGGGCCGCGTGCTGAAGAGAGGGGTGGTGGAGTCCCGTGGAGGGGGTGAAGTTGATGTACGGGCAACCGGCGCGCAGGGCCGCCGCCGCGTACAGGGAGCTGGCCGGGAGGTCGTCGCCGTGGGGTGGCGCCTCGGTGGAGGCGACGTTGACGACGACGGCCCCGGCCAGGGCGTGGCGTCGTACGAAGCTCTGGATGTCGGCGGTGAAGGCGGCGATCAGCTCGTCCTGGGGACGGCCGTCGCCGGGAAGTGGTCCGCCGGGTCTGATATCCCGGTCGGCGGCGGCGAGTTCGGAGTGCACCGCGCCCGGCAGGCCGTGCGGCAGCACTCCCCCGGCGGCGAGGTGTTCGGCGCGTTTGGGCAGCGGGCAGTCGAGGGTGTCGTGGCCGCCGAAGACGAGGGACGTCAGGGGTGGCAGGGCCGCCGTGGTGAACGGCTCGGTCTCCGTGACCATTCCGGAGGGTGGATGCAGCCCGGCGCCGACGGCGGCACAGCCCGCGACGGCCGTGGTGGCGACGGAGCCGCGGGCGCCGATCAGCCACACACCGAACCGCCGGTCCGATGAGACCGGGGAGGACGAGGAGGACAGGGAAGAGGGGAAGGTTCCGGCGGACATGGGCAGCCTCCTGGTCGAACGTGACATCACGCGCGGCGCCGAAGCCGACTCCGGCGTCGAGGGCGGGCTCGCCGCCGAAGCCGTGTCCTGCGTCGATGGCGGGCCCGCGCGCCGAGCCGGTGGGCCCGGGGCCGTGACCGGCCCCGGGGCGTGCCCCGCCGCGCCCGGCAGGGCAAGGCGGCGGGCGGGGGTCCGGCGTCCCTCGCCCGCCGCCGTCCTAGTCGCCCGCTCCGGGCAGCGCGCCCGGGCCGGACGTGGGGGTGAGCTCCTTCAGGCGGATCTTGCGGAAGGACACCTGGTCGGAGTCGCCGTGGTTCTGCAGACCGATGTAGCCGTCGGTCAGGCTCCGCGCGGGGTCCTTGTTGGTGAAGTCGTTGACCTCGACTCCGTTGAGGAACACCTGGAGGCGTTCGCCCCGCACCTTGATCTCGTAGGAGTTCCACTCCCCCGGCGGCTTCAGGGCCTTGTCGCGGGCCGCGAGGTCGGCGGACTGGAAGGAGTAGACCGCGCCGGTGGTGCGGTCCGGTGCGTCGGTGGCGTCGATCTGGATCTCGTAGCCCTTGTCGACGGCCGACCAGGGGTCGTCGGAGGCCGGGAAGCCCACGAAGACACCGGAGTTGTCGTCGCCGCCGTCGCTCGCCATCTTCCAGTCGAGCTTGAGGGAGTACGACCCCAGTTCCTTGGCCTGGTACCAGAGCAGGCCCATGCCGCCTCGGGAGTTGAGCGTCCCGTTCGCCGGGTCCACGGCGAAGCTGCCCGGCCCGGCCTGTTTCCAGCCGTCGAGCGTCTTGCCGTTGAAGATGTCCCGGTAGCCGGTGTTCGGGCGGCAGTTGGCGGCGACCTTCCCGGTGACGTACCGCAAACCACCGCGCAGGTGGCCGCGGAACGCGGGGTCGGCGTAGGACTCCTTGGTGTGTCCGCCGCCGGTGTAGAAGGCGCGGCCGCCGCCGTAGTTCTGGCACCAGGCGATGGGATGGTCGCCCTTCATGGTGCCGCCGCTGTACGTCGTCTCGTCGAGGGTGGCGAGGACGTGCACCTTGTCGCGCGGGTTGGAGCGGTAGTTGTACCACTCGTCGGTGCGCTGCCAGGCGTCCGGCAGATGGTGCGTCGCCGGATGCTTGTGGTCCTCGACGCGGACCGTGGCCGGCTGGATGGCCGGATGCCCCTGGAACCAGGCGCCGACGAGGCCGCCGTAGTAGTCCCAGTCGTACTCGGTGTCGGCGGCGGCGTGCACGCCGAGGTAGCCGCCGCCCTTGCCGACGTAGCCCTCGAACGCCTTCTGTTGCGCGGCGTCGAGCACGTCGCCGGTGGTGGAGAGGAAGACGACGGCCTTGTACCGGGCGAGGTTGCCCGGGGTGAAGGCGGTCGCGTCCTCGGTGGTGTCGACGGCGAGCCGGTCGGCGGCGCCGAGTTCCTTGAGGGCGGCGACGCCCTCGGGGATGGAGTCGTGCCGGAACCCGGCGGTCTTGGAGAAGACCAGGACCCGGTCCCGGGCCTCGGCGCCCTGGGGCGCCGAGGTGGCCGGGGCCGTGAGCCCGCCGATGAGCAGGGCCGCGGCGGCCGTCGCGAGCCCGAGCTTGACGGAGGTGCGCATGCTGACCTGCTCCTCTCAGCCCGTGGTGAAGGTGAAGTCGTCGATCTCGAACAGGTTCTTGCCGCTGCCGCCCTTGAAGACCAGGTAGAGCGTGGTGCTCCTGGTGGGCGCCTTGCTGATGGCGGTGGTCACGTCGGCGTACGTCTCCCAGGAGCCGGTCGGTGCGACCTTGGCGCTGCCGACGAGTCGGCCGGTGGGCGAGCCGGTGCGGATCTCCAGGGTGCCGCCGGGGCCCGCGGAGGCGACGCGCGCCTTCAGGGACTTGGCGTTGCCGATGGCGTACGGCTTGAAGGAGATCCAGTCGCCGTTCTCGATGGTGCCGACGGCCTTGCCGCCGTTGGCCGTGTCGTGGCCGACGACCGAGACACCCTTGGAGTCGCCGTAGTGCTCGGCCTGGCGGTGCTTCTGCTGGGTGACGTGCTGGTCGTGCGTGGTCAGCGCGGGCTGGCCGTTGGCGCCCTTGTCGGTGTACTCGGCGTCGAAGACACCGAAGACGTTGGCGTTCGGGTCGTGCTCGCTGTCGGCGCTGGTCTGGATGGTGCCGGAGCAGCCGGTGGCCGAGGTGATCGGGTGGCCGTGGCTGTCGTGGCCGAGGACGTGGGTGACCTTGACCGTGGAGCAGTCGATGGTCCCGTCCTCCGGGTCGGTGACCTTCACCTTGAAGGGGACCTTGTCGCCGAACGTGAACAGCTGGCCGTCGGCGGGCAGTTCCAGGGTCACCTTGGGCGCGGTGTTGCCGACGGTGAGGTGCACATCGGCGCTGCCGGTGCGGCCGGTGGAGTCCTTGGCGGTCACGGTCGCGGTGTAGGTGCCGTTCTTCTTGTAGGTGTGGCTGGGCGAGGCGCCGGTGCCGGTGGTGCCGTCGCCGAAGTTCCAGGAGTACGTGAGCGTGTCACCGTCGGCGTCGGAGGCCGTGGAGGTGAACTGCGTCTTCAGGGGCGCCTGCCCGGAGGTCCTGTCGGCCTTGGCGTCGATGGTCGGCGAGTGTCCGTCGGTGGCGTTCTCGATGCGGTACAGGGCGGAGTTCTCGTCGCCGCCGAACCAGGAGAGGCCGTAGTCGAGGACGTACAGCGCGCCGTCGGGGCCGAAGGCCATGTCCATGATCTGGGTGCCGGTCCAGGGAACCGGGTTGATCGAGGTGACCTTGCCCTCGGCGTCCTGCTCGATCCGCTTGATCCACTGGCGGCCGAACTCGCCGGCGAAGAAGTCTCCGTCGTACGCCTCGGGGAACTTCACCGGGGAGGTGTTGGCGGCGTCGTAGCGGTAGACGGGCCCTGCCATCGGGGACTCGGAGCCGGAGCCGAACTCCGGGAGGGAGCCGCCGTCGTAGGGGATCCACGCGGCCTGCGCGGGCGGCAGGTCGGTGAGTCCTGTGTTGTGCGGCGAGTTGTTCTTCGGCGCGGCGCAGTCGAAGCTCGCGCCGGAGGTCTTCGTCGCGAAGTCGTAGTCGACGTAGGCGTCGTTGTCGCCGGTGCAGTACGGCCAGCCGAAGTTCCCGGCCTTCGTGACACGGGCGAACTCGACCTGTCCCGCCGGGCCCCGCTTGGCGTCGGCGGTGCCCGCGTCGGGCCCGTAGTCGCCGACGTAGACGATGCCGGTGGGCTTGTCGACGCTCATCCGGAACGGATTGCGGAAGCCCATCGCGTAGATCTCGGGGCGCGTCTTGTCGGTGCCGGGGGCGAACAGGTTGCCGTCCGGGATGGTGTACGAGCCGTCCGCCGCGACCTTGATGCGCAGGATCTTGCCGCGCAGGTCGTTGGTGTTCCCGGACGAGCGCTGGGCGTCGTAGGCCGGGTTGCGGGTGCTCTGCTCGTCGATGGGTGTGTAGCCGTCGGAGGCGAAGGGGTTGGAGTCGTCGCCCGTCGACAGGTACAGGTTGCCGTCCTTGTCGAAGTCGATGTCGCCGCCGACGTGGCAGCAGATGCCGCGCGAGGTCTGGACGTCGAGGACCTTCTTCTCGGAGGCCTTGTCGAGGGTGCCGTCGGCGTTGAGCGTGAAGCGGGAGAGCCGGTTGTAGCCGTCGAAGGGGGCGAAGTCGGCGGCCGTGCCGTCGTTCGGGGCGTCGCCGGCCGGGGTGTTCAGCGGGGGCGCGTAGAAGAGATAGATCGCGCGGTTCTCGCTGAAGTTCGGGTCGACGCCGACGCCCTGGAGGCCCTCTTCGTCGTGGGTGTAGACGTCGAGTTTGCCGGCGATCTTGGTGGTGCCGTTCTCGTCGGTCAGGCGCAGCACGCCGTCGCGCGAGGTGTGCAGGACCTTGCGGTCCGGCAGCACGGCGAGCGACATCGGCTCGCCGACCTCCTGTGCGCCCTTGGCGAGGGTGACCTGCTGGAAGTCCTCGGCCGCGGCCGTGCCGGCCACGGGAGCGGGGGCCGCTGCCGCCGAGAAGGTGAGCGAGGCGGCGGCGAGCAGAGTGCCGGTGATGAGGGCGAGTGCGTTGCGGGTTCTCAGGCGTTTCCTGTGCACGGGTTCCTCCGGACAGAGGGGCGGGTCGTGCGATACGCCGGGGCGCGCCGTCGCCCCGGAGGGATCTGTGCCGTGAGTGCCATGTGTGTGCCGTGCGTGCGTTCGGGGCAGGACGCTAGCCGTGTTTGTCCCGCCCGAACAGACCTTGTACGGAGAAGAGTTGAGCTTTTTCCTACTTCAGGACAAAGCCGGTTTCGGGCATGGCCGACCGGCCGCGCGACCAGCGGATCGGGTCGCGCGGCCGTGGCCGCCGCGTCAGCTGTTGAACGCCGCGTCGAAGGACGCCGTGGGCGGTTCGTAGTCGAACGCCTTCAGGCGGGTCAGTGCCTCCGGGGCGCCCTGGAGGCGGTCCATGCCCGCGTCCTCCCACTCCACGGAGATGGGCCCGGAGTAGTCGATGGAGCGGAGCATGCGGAAGACGTCCTCCCAGGGGACGTCGCCGTGTCCCGCGGACACGAAGTCCCAGCCGCGCCGGGGGTCACCCCACGGCAGGTGGGAGCCGAGCCGGCCGTTGCGGCCGTCGAGCCGCTTGCGGGCCTCCTTGCAGTCGACGTGGAGGATGCGGTCCTTGAAGTCCCACAGGAAGCCGACCGGGTCGAGGTCCTGCCACACGAAGTGGGAGGGGTCGAAGTTCAGGCCGAAGGCCCTGCGGTGGTCGAGTGCCTCGAGCGCCTGGTGCGTGGTCCAGTAGTCGTACGCGATCTCGCTGGGGTGGACCTCGTGGGCGAAGCGGACGCCCTCGGTGTCGAACACGTCGAGGATCGGGTTCCAGCGTTCGGCGAAGTCCTCGTAGCCGCGCTCGATCATCGACTCGGGCGCGGGCGGGAACATGGCGACGAGGTGCCAGATGGCAGAGCCGGTGAAGCCGATGACGGTGTCGACGCCGAAGGCGGCGGCCGCGCGGGCGGTGTCCTTGATCTCGGCGGCGGCCCGCTGCCGGACCCCCTCGGCCTCGCCGTGCCCCCAGATGCGGGCGGGCAGGATCGCCTCGTGGCGTTCGTCGATCATGGCGTCGCAGACGGCCTGCCCGACCAGGTGGTTGGAGATGGCCCAGCACTTGAGGCCGTACTTGTCGAGCAGGGCGTGCCGCCCCTTGACGTAGGCGGGGTCGGCGAGGGCCTTGTCGACCTCGAAGTGGTCGCCCCAGCAGGCGAGTTCGAGGCCGTCGTACCCGGCGTCGCGGGCGATGCGGCACACGTCTTCGAGCGGGAGGTCGGCCCACTGACCGGTGAAGAGGGTGAACGGGCGGGGCATGGCAGGCTCCTTTCGGGCCGGGGGCCCTCAGGCCGGGATCGGGGTGTAGACGGAGTTCTTGGCGGCGCTCTCCTCGACCGCCGCGAGGACGCGCTGCACCTGGAGCCCGTCGGCGAACGACGGCCGGGGCTGGGCCCCCTCGGCGATGGCGGTGACGAGGTCGCGGGCCTGGTGGGTGAACGTGTGCTCGTAGCCGAGGCCGTGTCCGGGCGGCCACCAGGCCTCCAGATAGGGGTGGCCGGGTTCGGTGGCGAGGATCCGGCGGAAGCCGGCGCGCTCGGCGGGTTCGGTGTGGTCGTGGAAGGACAGTTCGTTGAGGCGTTCCAGATCGAAGGCCAACGAGCCGTGGGAGCCGTTGAGTTCGATGGTGAGCCCGTTCTTGCGGCCGGTCGCGAACCGGGTGGCCTCGAAGGAGGCGAGGGCCCCGGAGGCGAACCGGCCGGTGAACAGGGCCGCGTCGTCGACCGTGACGGGCCCGGTTCCGGCGTCGCCGCCCCCGGCCGCCGAGAGACCGGAGGACGCGCCGTCCAGGAGCGGGCGTTCGCGCACGAAGGTCTCGGTGAGCGCGGAGACGCCGGTCACGACTTCGCCCGCGAGGTACTGGGCGAGGTCCACGGCGTGCGCGCCGAGGTCGCCGAGGGCGCCGGAGCCCGCGTGCGGTTTCTGCAGCCTCCAGGTGAGCGGGAAGGCGGGGTCGACGAGCCAGTCCTGGAGGTAGTGGGCGCGGACGTGGCGCAGGGTGCCGATGCGCCCTTCGGCGACCATGCGGCGGGCGAGCGCGATCGCCGGGACGCGGCGATAGTTGAAGCCGACCATCGCCAACTGGCCGCGCCCGGCCGCCTGTTCGGCGGCCTCGGCCATCGCCTCCGCCTCCTCCACCGAGTTGGCGAGCGGCTTCTCGCACAGCACGTGCTTGCCGGCCTCCAGGGCGGCGACGGCGATCTCGGCGTGGCTGTCGCCCGGGGTGCAGATGTCGACCAGGTCGACGTCGTCCCGGGCGATCAGCGCCCGCCAGTCGGTCTCGGCCGCGGCCCACCCGAGCCGGTCGGCCGCGGCGCGCACCCCCGAGGCGTCGCGGCCGCAGATCGCGGCGAGTGCCGGCGTGAGCGGCAGGTCGAAGACGCGGCCCACGGTGCGCCAGCCCTGCGAGTGAGCGGCGCCCATGAACGCGTAGCCGACCATGCCGACACCCAGGACGGGCCTCGCCCCGTCGTTTCCGTTGCTGCCTGCCATGCAGAAGTCCTCCTCGTCCGCGCGGTGCTGGGGGGATACGCCGTACGGGCAGGGCTCACTTGAAGCCGGTGGGCATGTACTGGTCGACGTTCTTCTTGTCGACGACGGCCGAGTACAGGGTCACGTGCGCGGGGATCTCGAACTCGGCCATGCCGCTGATGCCCTTGCCCTGCCCGAGGGCGCGGGCCAGGTCGATCGCGGAGGCGGCCATGGTCGGCGGGTACAGGACGGTGGCCTTCAGCACGCCCCGGTCCTGCTTGATCTCCTCGAAGGCGGAGAGCGCGCCCGCGCCGCCGACCATCATGAAGTCGTCGCGGCCCGCCTGCTTGATGGCACGGAGGGCGCCGACTCCCTGGTCGTCGTCGTGGTTCCACAGGGCGTCGAAGTTCTTCTGCGCCTGCAGGAGTTGGGACATCTTGGCCTGCCCCGACTCGACGGTGAACTCGGCGGCCTGCCGGGCCACCTTCTTGATATTGGGGTAGTTCTTCAGGGCGGCGTCGAAGCCCTCGGTGCGCTGTTTGGTGAGTTCGAGGTTGTCGAGCCCGGCGAGCTCGACGACCTTCGCGTTCTTCTTGTCCTTGAGCTGCTCGCCGATGTAGTGCCCGGCGCTGAGCCCCATGCCGTAGTTGTCGCCGCCGATCCAGCAGCGGTACGCCTGCGGGGTGTTGAAGATGCGGTCGAGGTTCACGACGGGGATGCCGGCGCGCATCGCCTTCAGGCCCACCTGGGTCAGCGCCTTGCCGTCGGCGGGCAGCACGACGAGGACGTCGACCTTCTTGTTGATGAGGGTCTCGACCTGGCCGATCTGCGCGGCGGTGTCGTTGGAGCCCTCGGTGGTCTCCAGGGTGACGTCCGCGTACTTCTTGGCGCGTTCCTTGGCGTTGTCGTTGATGGCGTTGAGCCAGCCGTGGTCGGCCTGCGGGCCCGCGAAGCCGATGGTGACCTGCTTGCCCTTCTTGTCGTCGGCGACCGGCTGGTCGGCGGCCTTCTTGTCGTCGCTCTTGTCGCTGGGCTCGTTACTGGTGCAGGCGGTGAGGAGTCCGCCCGCGGTGACGGCCGCGGCCGCGCCGAAGATCAGTCCTCGGCGGCTCGTTGTCTCTGGCATGGCGTGTCCCTTTCCGCGTTTCAATGGGAAGTGCTGGCCGTGCGCCGCTGCACCAGGACCGCCACCACGATGATGGCGCCCTTGGCGATCTGCTGGACGTCGCTCTGCAGGTTGTTCAGCGCGAAGATGTTCTGGATCGTGGTGAAGATCAGGACGCCGAGGACGGAGCCGACGATGGTGCCGCGGCCGCCGGTGAGCAGGGTGCCGCCGATGATGGCGGCGGCGATGGCGTCGAGTTCGTAGAGGTTGCCGTTGGTGTTCTGGCCCGAGCCGGAGAGCACGATCAGCAGGAAGGCCGCGATGCCGCAGCACAGGCCGGAGAGCAGATAGAGATAGAGGCGCTGGCGGCGTACGTCGATGCCGGCGAGGCGGGCCGCCTCCGCGTTGCCGCCGACGGCGACGGTGCGGCGGCCGAAGGTGGTGCGGTTCAGGATCAGCCAGCCGATCACGGTGACCGCGACGAACACGAGCACCAGGGGCGGGATCCCGAGGACGTACGAGTCGCGCTCACCGAGCTTCAGGACCCCCGGCACCGTGACCATTTGGGTCTTGCCGTCGGTGATCTGCAGGGCGAGTCCGCGGCCCGAGGCGAGCATGGCGAGCGTGGCGATGAACGGGACCATGCCGCCGTACGCGATCAGCACCCCGTTGACGAGGCCGCAGCCGACGCCGACGAGGATGGCCGTGAACAGGACGCCGGCGAAGCCGTACTCCTGAGTGGCGACCGTGGTGGCCCAGACACCCGCGAGGGCGACGATCGCGCCGACGGAGAGGTCGATCCCGCCGGAGATGATCACGAAGGTCATGCCGACGGTGACGACGCCGATGACGGAGGCCTGGGTGAGGACGAGCTGGAGGTTGTCCGTGTCCAGGAAGGAGCCGGGCTGGGTGATGCCGCCGATCACGACGAGCGCGGCGAGGACGCCGAGGAGCGAGAGCGTGCGGACGTCCATCCGGACGACGCGGGGCTTGTGCTTGGCCGGGGCGGCCTCCGGGGCCGCCGGGCTGGCGGCGGGGGCGGGGTGCGTCATGACGCCAGGTCCCTTCGGGGGCGGACGGTGTGGGCTCGGGGGGCTGTCTTCGCCGTGCGGGGCAGGGGCCGACTCGCGGGCCCGGCCGGTCCGGCGCCCCGGGTCGGCGGCCTCGTCGTGCGGGGCAGGGGCCGACTCGCGGACCCGGCCGGTCCGGCGTCCCGGGGCAGTGGCCTCGTCGTGCGGGGCAGGGGTCGGCTCGCGGACCCGGCCGGTCCGGCGTCCCGGGGCAGTGGCCTCGTCGTGCGGGGCAGGGGCCGGCTCGCGGACCCGGCCGGTCCGGCGCCCCGGGTCGGCGGCCTCGTCGTGCGGGGCAGGGGTCGGCTCGCGGACCCGGCCGCCCTGCCTCCCCGGGCCTGCGCCCTTGCCGTGCGGCCGGTCATCGGGACCCCGCCAGCACCAGGTCGAGGACGGCGTGTTCGTCCAGGTCCGTGGCCGGGGACTCGTGGACCACCCGGCCCTCCTTGAGGACCAGGACCCGGTCGGCGAGGCCGAGCACCTCGGGGACCTCGCTGGAGACGAGGAGGACGGCGAGGCCCTCGTCGGCGAGGCGGCGGATCACGGCGTACAGCTCGGCGCGGGCGCCGACGTCGACGCCGCGGGTCGGCTCGTCGAGCAGCAGGACCCGGCAGCCGCGCAGCAGCCAGCGGGCGAGCACGGCCTTCTGCTGATTGCCGCCGGAGAGCGTGCGCACCGCCACCGTGGGGTCGTCGGGGCTCAGGGACAGTTCGCGGGTGGCGCCACGGGCGGCCTCCCGCTCCCGGCCGCGGTCCAGCCAACCCCCGTACGAGAAGCGGGACATGGAGGAGACGGAGACGTTGCGGGTGACCGATTCGAGCATCATCAGGGCCTGCGCCTTGCGCTCCTCGGGGGCGAGTCCGAGGCCCGCGCGGACGGCGGCGCGGACGCTTCCGGTGCGCAACGGCCTCCCGTCCACGTGGATCTGACCGGCCGTCGGTTTCCGGGCGCCGTAGATGGTCTCCAGGATTTCGGAGCGCCCCGAGCCCACGAGTCCGGCGAGGCCGACGATCTCGCCGGGGCGGATGTCGAGGTCGAGCGGCGCGAACTCCCCTGCACGGGTGAGACCTTGGACCCTCAGGAGCGGTTCCTCGCGGGGTCCGGTGTTGGGCCGGTCCGGGAAGACGTACTCGACGTTGCGGCCCGTCATCAGGGAGATGATGTCGCGGGTCGGGGTCTGCTCGGCGGGCAGTCCGACGGCCACCGCGCGGCCGTCCTTGAGGACGGTGACGCGGTCGCCGATGCGGCGGATCTCCTCCAGGCGGTGGGAGATGTAGACGACGGCGACGCCCTCGGCGGTCAGGTCGCCGACGATCCGGAAGAGGTTCTCGACCTCGTCGGGGTCGAGCGCGGCGGACGGCTCGTCCATGACCATGAGCCGTACGTCGTGGGAGAGTGCGCGGGCCATCGAGACGATCTGCTGGTGGGCGGCGGACAGGTCGCCGACGAGGCGCTCGGGGTCGATCTCCGGGTGGCCGAGCCGCCGCAGCAGCGCGGCGGTCCCGGTGCGGGCCGCGCGTCCGCGCACGACGAAGCCGCCGGAGGTCGGCTCGTGCCCGAGGAACACGTTCTCGGCCACGGACAGGGCCTCCACCAGGTCGAGTTCCTGGTAGATGGTGGCCACGCCGAGGCGCATCGCGGCGATCGGCGAGCGCAGCGCGACCTGTTCGCCGCGCCAGGTGATGACGCCGTCGTCGGGCTGGTGCGCCCCGGCGAGGACCTTGATCAGAGTGGACTTCCCGGCGCCGTTCTGGCCGAGGAGACAGTGCACCTCCCCGGCCTGGACCTCCAGGTCGACGCCGTCCAGGGCGCGCACGCCGGGGAACGACTTGGTGATGCCGGACATGGTGAGCAGTGGTGGTGCGATGGCCGTATCGGGTCCCATGACGGTTCCCCTCGGGGCGGGTGCGGACCGGTTTCAGGGCAGAGCGGGGCAGAGCGCCGTGCAGGGTGTGCGTGGAACGAACGCCGTACAGGGTGTGCGTGGAACGAGCGCCGTACTGGGCGTGCGTGGAGCAGGGTGTGCGTGGTGCGGCTGGGCTTACGCGGGTGAGAAAAGGTGATCGCTGATCAGTCGGGCGCCGCCGGTCACTCCGGCGGTGGGCCCCAACTCCCCCAGCACGATGGGGAGGTTGCCGGTCGCCAGGGGGAGCGACTGGCGGTAGACCTGGGTGCGCAGGGCGGCCAGCAGGGTGTGGCCGAGCCCGGTGACGCCGCCGCCGATGACGACGAGCCCCGGGTTGAAGAAGCTGACGAGGGACGCGATGACCTGTCCGGTGCGGTTGCCGCCCTCACGGATCAGGTCGAGGCACGTGGTGTCGCCTGCCGCGGCGGCCGCCGCGACGTCGGCGGCGGTGAGCCGGCCCGCGCTCTCCAGGCGGGCGGCGAGTTCCGCGGAGCTTCCGTCGCGGGCGGCGGCCTCCGCGTCCCGCGCGAGCGCGGCGCCGCTGAAGTGCGCCTCCAGGCAGCCCTTGTTGCCGCAGGCGCACTGGCGGCCGTCCTGCTCGACGCGGATGTGCCCGATGTCGCCTGCCGACCCGGTGGTGCCGCGGTGGACCTCGCCGCCGACGACGATGCCGCAGCCGATACCGGTGCCGATCTTGACGCAGAGGAAGTCGCTCGCCTGGCGGGCGACGCCCGCGTGCTGCTCCCCCATCGCCATCAGGTTCACGTCGTTGTCGACCATGACGGGGCAGCCCAGTTCCTGGCTGAGCGCCTCTCGGACCGGGAAGCCGTCCCAGCCGGGCATGATCGGCGGCGCGACCGGGACGCCCTCGGGGAACCGCACGGGGCCCGGCACGCCGATGCCCGCGCCGTCGTATCCCTCGGCGAGCCCGGAGGACTTCAACTTGGCGGCCATGGCGAGGACTTGCTCGAAGACCGCGACGGGGCCCTCGCGGACGTCCATGGGCTGGGCGATGTGGCCGAGGATCTCCAGCTCGGCGTTGGTGACCGCGACGTCGACCGAGGTCGCGCCGATGTCGACGCCGAGGAAGCGGAGCGAGGGGGCGAGCCGGACGTTGTGGGAGCGGCGGCCGCCGCGCGAGGCGGCGAGCCCGTCGGCGACCACGAGCCCGGTGTCCAGGAGCCGGTCCACCTCCACGGCCAGCCGTGAGCGCGACAGTTCCACCTGATCGCCCAGCTGGGCACGGGAGTTGGGCCCTTCGTCGCGCAGCAGCCGCAGCAGCCGCGCCTGGTGCCCGTTGGCCGGTCGAGCCGTCATGCGTCTCACGTGCCCCTCCCCGCCGCTTCGGGCCTCATGGGTGGTGGTGCCGTGCGCTCACGTTCGTCTTTCGATGGGGAACGTAGCAGCGCCCACCCGGCGCGGGAAGAAGTTGAGCGGTAATTGCGCACGACTTTCTCCGGCCGCAGGACAAAGCCTGCCGCGCCGCCCGGTCACGCCCTCGTCGTCGATGCCACGCCCTCGCCGTCGATGTCACGCTCGGCGCCCGGTCACACCTTCGGCGCCCGCCACAGCGTCACGTCGGCGGTGAGGAAGCTGATGCCCGGCTTGTCCCACAGGGCGGTCGACTTCGTCTGCACGACGAGCAGAGCGATGTCCCCGGCGGAGTTCCTGACGCAGATCTCGCTGCCGCCCGCGGCCCCGGACAGCGGCAGCCGGTGGCTCTTCTGGCCGGTGACGGCGAGCCTGCACGTGTCGTGGTCGGCGCCCGGCTTGTCGTAGAGGAGGGTGAAGACACTGGTGTCGCTCTCCAGGGCGCAGCCGACCTGCTTGCAGACGAAGCGGATGTCGCCCCTGCCGCCGGTCTTGCGCTCTTCCGGGTCCCGGGTGCTGAGCGAGTACTTCTCGTCCAGCCAACGCTGGGCGTAGGCCTCGGCCCGCGGTGTCCCGTCGGCGTCCCCCGAAGACCCGTCGGTCCCGTCCCCGGCCGCCTTCTGCTCGTCGGCGCCGATGCCCTGCGCGGACTCCACCGCGGCCGAGGCGGACGGACGGCCGGTCCCCTCCGAGGAGCCCCCGCCCGGCTTGCCCGCGCTGCCCGACGCCGTCACTCCCGCTCCGGAGGCCTCCCGGCCGCGGGTCCCGCCCGCGCCGTCGGCGACGACCCACGCGAGGCCCGTCGCCAGGACCACGCCCGCGGTCACCGCGGCGGTGACGAGCACGGTTCTGCGCCGCCGGGCGCGCCGCTCCTGTGACGTCAGCAGACGCTCGGGCGGTGGCGCGAACACGTGCGCGGGGTGCGGCAACGCAGGGGTTCCCGGCTCCGCCACGGTCGCCGGGACGGTGCCGCCGTCGGCGGCCCGGACCGTGACCGCGTCGGCGGCCCGGACCGTGCCCGCGTCCGCCGCCGAGTCCGGCACGGTGGCGAGCGGCGGCGCCGGAACCGGCGCGCTCGACCCGGCGAACTCCCGCCACACCGCGGGGCTCGCGCCGCCGCCCAGGCTCCGCCGGCACCACGCGACGAGCTCCTCCGGCGTGGCCCGGTCCTCGGGCCTTGCCTGGAGACACCGGTCGAGGATCGGCCGCAACTCCGCGGGCAGCACGGAGAGATCGGGTCTCTCGTGCACGATCCGGTAGAGCACGCCGACCGACTGGCCCTCCCCGTACAGCGGCGCGCCGAGAGCCGCGAACGCCGCGGTCTGCCCCAGCGCGAACACATCGGTCGCCGGGCCCACTTGCCCCGCCACGGCCTGCTCCGGCGCCATGAACTGGGGCGTGCCGACGGCGGATCCGGTGACCGTGCTCGACGTCAGGTCGGCGGCGACGGAGATGCCGAAGTCGATGACTCGCGGCCCGTCCGCGGCAAGCAGCACGTTCGACGGCTTGAGGTCCCGGTGCACGATGCCCACGCCGTGGATGGCCCCCAGCGCCTCGGCCACCGCTGCCATCAGCCACAGCACCGCGGGCACCGGGAGCGGTCCGTGGCGGGCCACCGCCGCCGCGAGGGACGGGCCGGGCACGTAGAGCGTGGCCAGCCAGGGCGGTGCCGCCTCGGCGTCGGCGTCGATCAGCTCGGCGGTGTAGGCGCCCCGTACCCGCTGGGCCGCCTTGATCTCCCGGGCGAACCGCCGCCGGAACGCGGGGTCGTCGGCCAGCTCCGGTCGCACCACCTTCAGGGCGACCGGCCGGCCGCCCCTGGTGTGCGACAGATAGACCCGGCCCATGCCGCCCGCGCCGAGCCGGGCCGCCAGACGGTATCCGCCCACCGTCTTCGGATCGTCCGCCCGCAGCGGCTGGAACACCTCGTGCACGCCGTCCACCGGTACTGGCCCCCACGCCTTCACCCCATGCCGCCGGCCCCCTGACCGACGGTCCCCGCGAGCAGCCTAGACGTAGGAGGTACGGGGGCGGATCACCGGGAACGGCGAACTGCCGCCGGTGTCAGGCCTCGTCGCGGTGGTGGTACGTCTCACGGGTGTGCTCGGTGTGCGTGCGCATCACGGCCGTGGCCTTCGCCTCGTCTCGCGCGGAGATCGCGGCGATCAACTGCCGGTGCTCGATCCAGGACTGCTCGCCGCGCTGCCTGGCGACGGGCTGGTAGTACCAGCGCACCCGGCGGTCGACCTGGCCCGCGAGCTCACCGAGGACGACGTTGCCCGCGAGTTCCATGACCTTGGCGTGGAACTCCGCGTTCGTCGCGACGACCAGGTCCACGTCCTCGTCGGCGACGGCCTGCTCGCCCTTGGCGCACAGCGCCTCCAGCTCGGCGATGCCGGTCTTGCCCGCGTTGGCCGCCGCGAGCCGGGCGGCCTCGGCCTCCAACAGCGTACGGACGCTGAGGAGTTGGTCGGCCTCCTCCTCGGTCGGCTCGTGCACGAACGCGCCCTGCGCGGGACGCAGGTCCACCCAGCCCTCGGTGTTCAGCCGCTGCAGCGCCTCGCGCACCGGCTGCCGGGAGACCCCGAGGTGGCCGGCGAGCTCGCTCTCGACCAGGTGCTGGCCGGGGCGCAGGGCCCGCGTCGTGATCAGTTCGAGCAGCGCCTCGTAGACCCGCTCGCGCAGCGGTCCTGGGCGCTCCAGCTTGGGCACCGCCCCCTGCGGCAGTCCTGTGGACAACATCGCGGTCCCCCTCCTGGGCTTCGAGCATCCGGCACACCGGCTCCGACGTCTGCCGGATTGGCTTTGGAATACAGTTTACCGAGCGCAATCGCCACGGCTAGGGCCCTTCTGACGGATCCTGCTGGAGTCGCGGGGTCTGGCACGCACATCTGCTGCGTTGTCGTCGGTTGCCAACTCCCCCACCCTCGAACCAGGCTCCGCCAGGCTCGGGCGGGAGGTGCCCCCTTCGCGTTGACGCCCTCCTCCGCCTTGCAGCCGCACGCACCAGACCCCGCTCACCGGCACCGTCAGTGGACGCCGTCCGTTTCCAGCCTGATCCGTCAGAAGGGCCCTAGAGCGAGTTGACCTCGTCACATTCTGTATGCCGGAGGTACGCGGCCGGGTCACGGGCAGCGCACGACCAGGCCCGCGTACGAGAGGTTGCCGCCGAAGCCGAAGAGCAACGCGGGCGCCCCGCTGACCAGTTCGCCGCGCTCGACCAGCTTCGACAGGGCGAGCGGCACGCTCGCGGCCGAGGTGTTGCCGGAGTCGACGACGTCCCGGGCGATGACCGCATTGACGGCGCCGATCTTCTCCGCGAGGGGTTCGATGATGCGCAGGTTGGCCTGGTGGAGGACGACCGCGGCGAGGTCCGCCGGGTCGAGCCCCGCCTTCGCGCAGGCCTCGCGGGCCAGTGGCGGCAGCGAGCGGGTGGCCCAGCGGTAGACGGACTGGCCCTCCTGCGCGAAGCGGGCCGGTTCGCCCTCGATGCGCACGGCGTCGCCCATCTCGGGCACCGAGCCCCACAGGACGGGGCCGATCCCCGGCTCCTCGCCCTCGGCGCAGGGCTCGACGACCACGGCGCCCGCCCCGTCCCCGACCAGGACGCACGTCGAGCGGTCGGTCCAGTCGGTGACGGCGGACATCTTGTCGGCGCCGATGACCAGCGCGCGCGTCGCGGCCCCGGCGCGCAGCGTGTGGTCGGCGGTGGCGAGGGCGTGCGTGAAGCCCGCGCACACGACGTTCAGGTCGAGCGCGGCCGGGGACGGCACGCCGAGCCGGTGGGCGACGCGGGCCGCCATGTTCGGGGAGCGGTCCACGGCCGTGGAGGTCGCGACGACGACCAGGTCGATGTCGGCCGCGGTCAGACCCGCGGCGGCCAGCGCCTTGGCGGCGGCGTGTGCGGCGAGCTCGTCGACGGGCTCGTCGGGGCCGGCGATGTGCCGGGTGCGGATGCCGACGCGACTGCGGATCCACTCGTCATTGGTGTCCACCATTTCGGCCAGTTCCTCGTTGGTGAGGATCCTGGCGGGCTGGTGGTGCCCGATGCCGACAATGCGCGAACCGACCATGGAGGCCCCCTCGTGAGCTGCGGATCCTCCAGTCTGGTCAGCGACTCACGAGTAACGGGTGGCGGCCAGTGACAGGAAAGTGCCGTTTCACTTGGAGAGTTCTGATGGAGCCGCCAGGCCGGTTACGGACATTCACCCGGTGAACAGCTGTGTGGCCTTTTGCACCAGTTCGTACACCCCGTAGGCGAGCGGCAGCCCGACCCAGAGCCAGGAGAAGGCGATCAGGCCGCGCCGCTCAGGCGCGCTCCTTGCGGTCTGCGGCGGCGGTGTCGATGTCATCTGCGGACTCCCTGGGGGCGGGGACTACGTGGTGGCGGGCGTGCACGGGACGTACCAGTTCATTGGCGACGAAGCCGACGACGAGCAGCCCGATCATGATCATGAGCGAGAGGCCGTACAGATTGGCGCCGTGCTTGCCCGCGCTCTCCTGGCTGTCGGCGACCCAGTTGACGATCAGCGGGCCGAGGACGCCCGCCGTGGACCAGGCGGTGAGCAGCCGGCCGTGGATGGCGCCGACCTGGTAGGTGCCGAAGAGGTCCTTCAGATACGCGGGGATCGTCGCGAAGCCGCCCCCGTAGAAGGAGAGGATCACGAGGGCGCACAGCACGAAGAGGGGCTTCGAGGAGTCGCCCCACAGGACGATGAACAGGTACATCAGGGCGCCCACGCCGAGGTAGACGCGGTAGATGTTCTTGCGGCCGATGAGGTCGGAGGTGGAGGACCAGCCGATGCGGCCCGCCATGTTCGCGGCGGACAGCAGCGCCACGAAGCCCGCGGCGGCCGACACGGACACCGGGGTGCTGGTGTCGGCGAAGAAGTCCGTGATCATCGGCGCGGCCTTCTCCAGGATGCCGATGCCCGCGGTCACGTTCATGGTCAGGACGACCCACAGGCACCAGAACTGGGGCGTGCGGATCGCCTGCTTCGCGGAGACCTGGGGGCCGCTGAGGGCCGCCTCCTCGGCGCGCCCGCCCTGCTGGACCTCGGCCTTCTGCCGCGGCACCCGGATCAGCAGCACGCCGAGCGTCATGAACACCGCGTACGCGAGCCCGTGCACCAGGAACGCGAGCGCGATGCCGCCGCTGTCCGCGCCGAAGGACTCCAGCATCTGGGCGCTCCACGGCGACGCGATGAGCGCGCCGCCGCCGAAGCCCATGATCGCGATGCCGGTGGCCATGCCGGGCCGGTCGGGGAACCACTTGATCAGCGTGGAGACGGGCGAGATGTAGCCGATGCCGAGGCCGATGCCGCCGACGAAGCCGTATCCGAACACGATCAGCCAGTACTGCTCCGTGGCGGCGCCCAGCGAGGAGAGCAGGAAGCCGGAGGAGAAGCAGACGAGCGCGACGGTCATCGCCCAGCGCGGCCCGTTGCGCTCGACGAGCGTGCCGCCGAAGGCCGCCGACAGACCGAGCATCACGATGCCGAGCTGGAACGGCAGCGCGCTCTGCGTGCCGCTCAGCCCCAGCGCCGACTCCAAGGGCGGCTTGAAGACGCTCCAGGCGTAGGCCTGGCCGATGGAGAGATGGACGGCGAGCGCGGCCGGGGGTACGAGCCAGCGGCTCCAGCCGACCGGTGCGACGGGGGGCTTCATGATCCCGAACGGTAGGCAGTCACAAGGCTGTTGGGAAGCCCCTTTGTCCACTCCCTTGTCGAACTGTGCGGCCACTTCCATACTGTAGGCAATATCCCGCCCAGTGGCGGCAGGAGGCCGGAGCCGACCGGCGGGCCCCGGTGCAGGAGAATGGGAGCTCGCGCACACCGGCCACCACCACCAGCAGCGATGAGGACGTATCGGGACATGGGACGAGTCACGGAACGACGCAAGGTGCTCCGGATAAGGGACGGACACGTCTCCACGCGTCCCGACACCCTCGTCGCCGAGGAACCGCTGGAGATCCGGCTGAACGGCAAGCCGCTCGCCATCACCATGCGCACCCCGGGCGACGACTTCCCGCTCGCGGCCGGCTTCCTGGTCAGCGAGGGCGTCCTGGCCACGGACGCCGACCTGCAGAACATCGTGTACTGCGCGGGCGCCACGGAGGACGGCAGCAACACCTACAACGTGGTGGACGTGCGGACGACGCCCGGCGTCGAGCTGCCCGACATCACCCTGGAGCGCAACGTCTACACGACCTCGTCCTGCGGCCTGTGCGGCAAGGCGAGCCTCGACGCGGTGCGCACCACGGCCCGCTTCCCCATCGCCGACACTCCCCCGGTCCGGCTGACGCCCGAGCTGCTCGCCTCGCTCCCCGACCGGCTGCGTGAGGCCCAGCGGGTCTTCGACCGGACCGGGGGCCTGCACGCGGCGGCGCTCTTCGACGAGGAGGGCGAGCTCGTCGACATCCGGGAGGACGTGGGGCGGCACAACGCGGTCGACAAGCTCGTCGGCCGGGCCCTGCAGAACGGGGAGCTGCCGCTGTCCCGCTCGATCCTGATGGTCTCGGGCCGCGCCTCGTTCGAGCTGGCCCAGAAGGCCGTGATGGCGGGCATCCCGGTGCTCGCGGCGGTGTCGGCGCCGTCGTCCCTCGCGGTGGACCTCGCGGCCGAGTCGGGCCTGACCCTGATCGGCTTCCTGCGGGGCAGCTCCATGAACGTGTACGCGGGCGAGGACCGGATCGCCCTGGAGAGCGCGGTCGCACAGGCCTGACCAGGCTCCCTTCCCCCCTTTCGGTCCCGGCCGCGGGGAGGTCGCGCTCGCGCCCTGACACGCGGTCGTCGTCGCGGTTCTTGTGAGGCGCGGGAACGCCCACGTAGCGTCTGCCCCGCACACGTAGGACGTAGGACGTCCGATGTCCGGGCAGCCGGACGACCCGAAGGGGTGGTCGCGCCATGCACAGAAGATCCGTTCGCACCGGTCCGAGATCCCTGGTGGTGGCCGCGCTCGCGGTCATCGCCGCACTCCCCGTTCCGGCCTCCGCACGGGCCGCTTCGAACTCCCAGCCCTCGTTCGAGCAGCAGGTGCTGTTCAAGGCCTCACAGGATCCCGGGTACGCCTGCTACCGGATCCCGTCCATCGTGAGGACGGTGCGCGGCACCCTCCTCGCATTCGCCGAGGGGCGCAAGAACGACTGCACCGACGCGGGCGACATAGACATCGTCGTCAAGCGGTCCGAGGACGGCGGCCGGACCTGGTCGCCGCTCCAGGTCGTCAACGAGGGCGCCGGTGACACCCACGGCAATCCCTCGCCCGTCGTGGACCGCAGGACGGGCCGCATCCTGCTGGCGGAGACGTACAACACGGGCCGCACGGACGGCAAGAACTGCGACGTGCCGTGCGACCGCACCCCGCACATGCAGCACAGCGACGACGACGGCCGCACCTGGTCGCGGCCGCGCGACCTGAGCGACGAACTGCTGCCCGACGACTTCAACTCCTGGTACGCGACCGGGCCCTCGCACGGCATCCAGCTGACCCGGGGGCCGCACCGCGGCCGCCTCGTGTTCGCGGTCAACGCCGAGACCTGGAACGGCGAGCGAAGCGAGAGGGGGGTCCCCCCGGCCGGAGGCTGGGGGAGGGTGACCGCGAACCACGCGGCGCTCGTGGTCAGCGACGACGGCGGCCGGCACTGGCGGATCGGCGCGAAGGACTCCTGGCCGGTCGCCGAGGATGGCACGTTCCGGCAGAAGCCCTCCGAGATGGCGCTCACCGAGCGGCCCGACGGGACGGTCTACGTCAGCGGGCGCGAGCAGGACGGCACCGACCCCGGACACCGCACGCACGCCGTCAGCCGGGACGGCGGCGACTCCTTCGCCCGCCCGTTCTCCGCGCTCCCGGACCTCTACGTCCCGCAGGTCCAGGGCTCGCTGCTGCCCGTGGGCAAGGACGGCGAACGCCTGCTGCTCGCCTGCCCCGGCGACCCCGACCGGCGGCGCACCATGATGGTCCGCTCCTCGTACGACGGCGGGCACACCTGGGAGAGCTACGACCGGGGCACCGTCGTGAGCACGGACTGGGCGGGCTACTCGGACCTGGTGCAGGCGGACCGCGACCACGTGGGGCTGCTGTACGAGGGCGGCGCCGTGAACGCCCACGACGAGATCCGCTTCGCCCGGTTCACGCCCGACTGGCTGAAGAAGCGGCGCGGCCCCGATCCGACGACGGACGACCGGGCGTCGGGCAGCCGCGACGCGGCCGTGCTCGGCGGCCCCGCCGAAACGGACGGGCCGAGCGGCCGGGCGCTCTCCTTCGACGGCACCGACGACGCCGTACGCATGCCCTACCGCGACCGACTGCGCCTGGACACACGGGAGTTCACCGCGTCACTGAGGTTCCGGTACGACGCGACGGGCGGTGAGCAGCCGCTGCTCTCCCTTGGCGGCATCGGCGCCTCGCAGCCGCAGGTGACGCTGCGCGCCGAGCCCGCATCGAACCGGATCACCGGGCTGATCACCGTACGGGACGGCGCCGCGGCCCCCAGGACCGTGACGGTGCGGTCCACGTCCGCGTACAACGACGGCGCCTGGCATCGGCTCCAACTCCGCCGCGCGGACGGGCGGTTGACGCTCTCCGTCGACGGCGAGGAGGTCGGCGCCGCCGCCGACGCGCCCGGGTCGGTGAGCCGGAACTCGCCGTTCGGTGTGCACATCGGGCAGCGCATGGACAGCCGGGCGTACTTCACCGGGGCCCTCGCCGACGTCCGCGTCGGCTCGTCGGGCGACGACGTGCTGTGGCTGCCGCTCGACCGGGTCCGGGGCGGCTGACCTCAGGCCGCCTCCCGCCAGTCCGCCGCGATCCGGTCGGCCTGCGTGCGCACGGCCGCCACCAGGTCGTGCGCACCGCGCCTGCGGGGCGGCCCGACGGTCGCGGCGGAGATCCGGCGGGCGAGGCGGGCGCCGGCGACGGGGCGTACGACGATGTCGGCGCGCGGCGAGTTCAGGGCGAGCCGGGGCACCAGGGCGACGCCCGCGCCCGCCGCGACATGTCCCTGGATGACGCCGTAGTCGTCGGAGCGCAGCGCGGTCAGCGGCCGGTAGCCCGCCTCGCCGCAGGCCCGGTCGAGCTGCCGGTCGCAGGGGTCCCAGGCGGTGGTGCCGACGATCCACGGCTCCTCGCGCAGCGCCCCGAGCGGCACCCGGTCGAGGCGCGCGCAGGGGTGGTCCGGGGGCAGCACGAGGTCGAGCGGGTCGTCGAGGACGGGCTGGAGCGTGATGCCGTCGTCCAGGGTGAGCGGGTCGTCGGGCTGGGTGAAGACGAGGGCGACGTGCAGCTCGTCGTGGCGCAACAGGTCGAGCAGCGCCGGGAGTTCCCCCTCCGTCAGGTCGAAGGTGACGCCCTGTTCGGCGATCTGGCGGACCGCACGCGGCAGCAGCAGCGCGCTCGCGGTCGGGAACGCGCCGACCCGCAGGACCGTCTCGGAGCCACCGAGCAGCGTCCGCACCTCGTCCTCGGCCCGGCCGAGCCGCCGCACCACCGCGTCCGCGTGCGGCAGCAGGGTGCGGCCGACCTCGGTCAGCGTGGCACCGCGCGGTCCGCGCTCGACGAGCCGGGCCCCGAAGTGCCCCTCCAGCGTGGCCAGATGGTGGGTGACGGTGGGCTGGCTGTAGTGCAGCGAGCGCGCGGCGCCGGCGAGCGATCCTTCTTGGGCGATCGCACGCAGGACGTAAAGGTGACGAAGATCCAACACCGCCACAGGTTATTGATGAAATCTGCCCCCTTACAAGAAATTCTTCTGTTCTCTTGATCGTTTCCGGCTGCCAGGGTCGGCGGCGTGACACGAGAACTGGCTTACGACCCCGAAGACCACGGCCGGGCGCCCTACGCCGACGCCGTCCGCGCGAGTGCGGCGGACGACTGGCTGCGGCTGAACGTGCCGGGCCACGCCGCGCAGCCCGAGCGCTTCCCGCGGCTCGCGGACACCTTCGGCGCGGACGTGCTGCGGATGGACTTCCCGCCGCTGCTCGACGGGCTCGACCTCGGGCCCGCGCCGACTCCCATGGACGAGGCGCTCGCCCTGGCCGCCGACGCCTGGGGCGCCGCGCGGACCTGGTTCCTGACGAACGGCGCCTCGCAGGGCAACCGGATCGCGGGGCTCGTGGCGCGCTCGCTGGGCGAGACGCTGGTGGTGCAGCGCAGCGTCCACTCCAGCGTCGTCGACTCCCTCGTCCTGTCCGGGATGCGGGCGCACTTCGTGCAGCCGTCCGTGGACCACGGCCTGGGCATCGCGCACGGGGTGACGGCGGCCGACCTGGAGCGGGCGCTCGCCGAGGCGCCGGACGCGGCCGCCGCGTACGTGGTGACACCCAGCTACTTCGGCGCCGTCGCCGATGTGCGGGCGCTCGCGGACGTGGCGCACGCCGCCGGGGTGCCGCTGATCGTCGACGAGGCGTGGGGCAGCCACTTCGGCTTCCACCCCGCCGTCCCGGCGAACGCACTGTCGCTCGGCGCCGACCTGGTGGTCTCCAGCACGCACAAGCTGGCGGGCAGTCTGACGCAGGCGGCGATGCTGCACCTCGGCGAGGGGCCGTTCCGCGCCACGCTGGAGCCGCTGGTGCAGCGGGTGTTCCACCTGACGCAGTCCACCAGCGCCTCCGCCCTGCTGCTTGCCTCGCTCGACCTCGCCCGGCAGTCCCTCGCGGCCGAACCCGGGCGGGTCCTCGAATCCGTGGAGTGCGCCGACAAGATCCGTGACCGGATCCGCGCGGAGGGCCGCTTCCCGGTGGTGAGCGACGCGTTCACGGGTGCCTTCCCCGATGTCGTCGGCGTGGATCCGCTGCGGATCGCCATCGGCACCCGCGCCGGGGGCGTGCCGGGGCACGAGGCGCGCCGCCGGCTGCTGCGCGAGCACCGCGTCCACGTCGAGGTCGCCACCGCGTCGGCGATCGTCGCGGTCGTCGGCGCGGGCAGCACACCGGACGCGGAACGGTTCGTGGAGGCGCTGCACGCACTGCCCGAACTGACCGGCCCCGCCCGCGAGTTGAGTGCCCTACGGCTTCCCGCGCCCGGCCCCGTCCGCACCACCGTGCGCGAGGCGTTCCTCGGCCCGAGCCGCCTCGTGCCCGCCGCCGAAGCCGTCGGACGGGTCTCGGCCGACACCCTGGCGGCGTATCCGCCAGGCATCCCGAACGTGCTGCCCGGCGAGGTGCTCACCGCCGAGCACGTCGCCTTCTTCCAGGAGACCGCGCGGGCCCCCGGCGGCCATGTGCGCGGGGCTCCCGACCCGGCCGTGACCACCCTCCGCGTCACCGACTGACCACCCACCCACTGCCCGTTCGTTCCACCGAGCCCAAGGATGTGCCCGTGGCCCCAGACCGACCACCCCTGCTCGCCGTCGCCCTGCGCAAGAAGCCGGTGGCGGACCTGCTCGCCGAAAGCGGTGCGAGCGGCGGCACCGAAGGCGCCGAGGGCGGCGCGCAGCTCCAACGTTCCATCGGGCTTTGGCAGTTGGCCGCGCTCGGCATCAGCTGCACCGTCGGCACCGGCATCTTCTTCGTACTGACCACGTCGGTGCCGCAGGCGGGCCCCGCCGTACTGCTCTCTTTCGTGGTCGTCGCGATCGCCGCAGGCCTGACTGCGCTCTGCTACTGCGAGTTGGCATCCGCGATCCCGGTCTCCGGGTCCTCGTACTCCTACGCGTACGCGACGCTCGGCGAGGGCGTCGCCTTCGCGGTCGGCGCGTGTCTGCTCCTGGAGTACGGGGTCGCGGCCTCGGCGACCGCCGTCAGCTGGGGCGAGTACCTCAACCTGTTCACGGACCTGCTGTTCGGCGTGCGGCTGCCGGACGCCCTGTCGGCGGCGCCCGGCAGCGGCGGCGTGATCAATCTGCCGGCCGTGGTCCTGGTCGGGCTGTGCTGTCTGCTCCTGGTGCGCGGGGCGCGCGAGTCGGCGGTCGTGAACGCGGTGATGGTGGCCGTGAAGGTGCTCGTGCTGCTGCTGTTCGTGGGGGTGGCGCTGACCGGGTTCGAGGCGGACCGGCTGCATCCGTTCCTGCCGCTGGGGATCGCCGGGGTCGGCACGGCGGCGTCCGGGATCTTCTTCTCGTTCATCGGGCTCGACGCGATCTCCACGGCGGGCGAGGAGGTGCGCAATCCGCGGCGCACGGTGCCGCTCGCGCTGCTGCTCTCGCTCGGCGTGGTCACCGCGCTGTACCTGGCGGTCGCGGTGACCGCGCTCGGCGCGCAGTCGTGGACCTCGTTCAGCGGGCAGGAGGCCGGGCTCGCGCAGATCCTGGAGCGGGTCACCGGCGCGCACTGGCCCGCGCTCGTGTTCGCGGGCGGCGCCGTGATCTCCATCTTCAGCGTCACGCTCGTGTCGATCTACGGGCAGACCCGCATCCTGTACTCGATGGGCCGCGACGGGCTGCTGCCGCCGCTGTTCGCGAAGGTGTCGCCGCGCACCAGGACGCCCGTACGGAACACGGTCGTGGTGTGCGCGGGCATCACGGCGCTCGCCGCGTTCGTCCCGCTCGACGTCCTCGCCGACCTCACCAGCATGGGCACGCTCGTGGCGTTCGCCGTGGTCTCGGTGGGCGTGATGGTGCTGCGCCGCACCCAGCCGGCGCTGCCGCGGGGGTTCCGGGTGCCGGGGTATCCGGTGACACCGGTGCTGAGCCTCGCGGCGTGCGCGTACCTGCTGTACGGGCTGCACGCGTCGACGTACGTGTTGTTCGCGGTGTGGCTGGCGGGGGCCGCGGTGCTGTACCTCCGGTATGGGCGGCATCATTCGCGGCTGGGCGGCCCGTCGCGGACCGCCGCTTCGGAAGCGGTCGACGCGGGGTCCCGTACCGGCCCGTGAACCGGCCCCACGGGGTCAACGCAACGGGGCTCCGCCCCGGACCCCCGTGGGCTCTCGTCCAAGAGCGGGACTTGATTTTGCCGCACCGGAGACTCTCGTCCGTAAGGCAGGCTCGATCTGCCCGCCCATCTCCCACCCACCCGCCCCCTCCGGGGGCGTCGGCCCTCACGGGGTACCGCACCCGCGAGGGCCGACCTGCCGCCGAACCGGCTCACCGCCCCCGGGCGATAGGCCACCACCTTGGGCAATCTGCCGCCTTGGGCGGCAGGGTGGGCAAGGCGGCGCCCGGTGCAGGGTGCGCCCGCGGGTGGCCTCCGCCCCGTGGTCGCGTCGTGGACCAACGACGGCCGGGGCGTTAACGTCAACCCGCATGCAGCAGCAAGCGGTGGCGCGGCGCGGTCGGCGGGGGCCGCTGTTCGTGCTGCTTGCCGCTCTCCTCCTCGTACTCGTCACGCTCGTCGCCCTCCCCGGCCGGGAGGGCGATCCGCGTTGTGGGCCCCGCGAAGTCGCCTCGTGGTCCGCGGAGAACCGGCTCACCGGCTCGTTCGCCCGGTACGGGGACGACGCCTCCCGGCTCGACGACTGGACCGGTGGCGACGGGACGCACTCCGTGCGGTTGCCGGACGGGCGGTTGTTGTGGCTGTTCTCCGACACGTTCCTCGGCGCCGTGAACCAGCCGCCGAACCCGGCCGGGCAGCCGCACCCCTGGCGGAGCTCGGACGCGCCGTTCGTCCGCAACTCCGCGGTGGTGACGGACCGTTCGGGAGCCCTGGACCGCACGCTCACCGCTCCCCTGTTCCCGGACACCGCCGCGGGCGAGTGGCGCTGGCCGGTCGCCGCGCGCGTCGAGGAGAGCGGCGGCAGGCAGGTCGTACGGGTGCTGCTGTGGACGCGGGCGCAGGGCACGGGGGCGTATGTCTACGGCGTGCCGAACGCGACCGAGGTGGCCACCCTGTCGCTGCCGGACCTGCGCCTCGAAGGGATCACGCAGGTCCTCGACCAGCGGCAGGTGCGGGATCCGGCGCGGCGCGTGCTGTACGGGACGACGGCGGTGGACCACCAGGGCTGGACCTATGTGTTCGGCGCCGATGACGGGCAGCGGGCGACGCATCGCGCGTACGTGGCGCGGGTGCCGGCCGGCCGGCTCGGGGACGTACGGGCGTGGCGGTACTGGGACGGGAAGCGGTGGGGCACGCGCGCCGCGCCGGTCCTGGGCGACGACAGGCGCCGCGGCGTGGGCACCGCCTTCACGGTGGTGCGGGACGCCGGCACGTACGTCCTGTTCACGACGGCGGCGGGCGCGCGGGGGCTGACGGAGATCACCTCGTACTGGGCGTGTTCGCCGACCGGGCCCTGGCACGGGCCCGCGAAGGCGTTCACGCCGCCGCTCCCCCGCGACGGCGCGACGCCCTCGCGCGCGACGGCGTACAACCCGCAGGCGCACCCGGAGCTGTCCGGCGGCGGGCGGCTCGTCCTGAGCTATGACGTCAACTGGCTGGACGCCGCGCCCGCCGCCGCGCAGGCGCAGCTCAGCCGGAACGTGTCGCTGTACCGACCGCGGTTCGTGTCTCTTCGGCTGGGGCCTCCAGCGGCTCGCTGAGCTCCGGTTCCTCGGGGTCCCGGGAGCGGCGCTTGGCGATGACCGCGCACACCATCAGCTGCATCTGGTGGAAGAGCATCAGCGGCAGCACGGCCAGCGAGGCGTGCGCGCCGAAGAGGACACTCGCCATGGGGAGTCCGGAGGCGAGGGACTTCTTCGAGCCCGCGAACTGGATGGCGACACGGTCGGCCCGGTTGAAGCCGAGCGCCTTCGCGCCGTACCAGGTGACCGCCAGCATGATCGCGAGCAGCACCGCCTCGACGGCCAGGAGCCCGGCCAGGCGGACCGCGCTGACCTGGTGCCAGATGCCCTGCACCATGCCCTCGCTGAACGCGGTGTAGACGACGAGCAGGATCGAGCCGCGGTCGACGTAGCCGAGGACCTTCTTGTGGCGGGCGATGAAGCCGCCGATCCAGCGGCGCAGCAACTGGCCCGCGAGGAACGGCACCAGGAGCTGCAGCACGATCTTGACGAGCGAGTCGGCGGAGAAGCCGCCGCCACCGCTGCCGAGCAGCGCCGCCGCGAGCAGCGGCGTCAGCACGATGCCCGCGAGCGAGGAGAAGGAGCCCGCGCAGATCGCCGCGGGGACGTTGCCGCGCGCGATCGAGGTGAACGCGATCGACGACTGGATGGTGGAGGGGACGAGGGTGAGGAAGAGGAGGCCCTCGAAGAGGTTCTGCGGCAGCAGTACGGGGACCAGGCCGCGGGCCGCGAGGCCGAGCAGCGGGAACACGATGAACGTGCAGGCCAGGACGGTGACGTGGAGCCGCCAGTGGCGCAGCCCGTCCATCGCCTCACGGGTCGACAGGCGCGCCCCGTAGAGGAAGAAGAGGAAGGCGACGGCGGCGGTGGAGGCGCCGGACGCGACGTCGGCTGCGGTTCCGCGGGCCGGGAGCAGTGCGGCGAGGCCCACTGTTCCGATCAACGCCAGGATGTACGGGTCGATCGGCATCCAGCTCGGCCAGGTCAGGCGTTTCATTGGATCCTTGCTCTCGGTACGTGTCGTGCCCTCTCCATCGTCCTCCTCGAGATCGTGATCGGGAATCCTGCATACCGCTCTTACTGTGATCGCGCCGCGTGATGAGCAGGAGTACGGTTCCTGGCATGTACGACCCCGGACAGCTCAGGACCCTGCTCGCCGTCGCGCAGACGCTGAGCTTCACCCAGGCCGCGCGGCGGCTCGGCCTGCGGCAATCGACCGTGAGCCAGCATGTGCGGCGCCTGGAGGACGCGACCGGGCGCACGCTGTTCACGCGGGACACGCACTCCGTGGAGCTGACGGAGGACGGGGAGGCGATGCTCGGATTCGCCCGCAGAATTCTGGAGGTGCACGAGCAGGCGGCGTCGTTCTTCACGGGGACGCGGCTGCGCGGCCGGCTCAGGTTCGGGGCGTCGGAGGACTTCGTCGTGACCCGGCTGCCGGAGATCCTGGAGTCGTTCAGGGCCGAACACCCGGAGGTGGACCTGGAGTTGACGGTCGAGCTGTCGGGGACGCTGCATGAACAGCTGGACGCGGGGAAGCTGGATCTGGTGCTCGCGAAGCGGCGCCCGGAGGATCCGCGCGGCGAGTCGGTGTGGCACGACCAGTTGGTGTGGATCGGCTCCGAGCGGCTCCGTATCGATCAGGACCGGCCCGTCCCGCTGATCGTCTATCCGCCGCCGGGGATCTCGCGCGCCCTGGCCCTGGAGGCCCTTGAGCGGCACGGGCGGGCGTGGCGGATCGCCTGCACGAGCGGTTCGCTGAACGGGCTCGTCGCCGCGGCCCGCGCGGGGCTCGGCGTGATGGCGCACTCGCGGGGGCTGATCCCGCCGGGGCTCGTACGGGTGCCGGACCGGGTGGGGCTCCCGGAGCTGGGCGAGGTCGACTTCGTGGTGCGCAGCGCGACGCGGGACGAGAGCGAGCCCGCGCGGGCGCTCGCGCAGGCGATCCTGGCGGGCGGGGACAGGCTGCATCGCAGCGCCCGCTAGGAGCAGTGGTACCGTCCCCCGGAACCGACCACTCCGTCTAAAAAATCGGCGGACGGTCGACGGTGACCTCTTTGCACAGATCCAATGGAGGCCCGTGAAGAGGGCCGGGAGATTACGCTCCCGAAACTTACTGGGGCGTAAGTATTCTGCCCAGCTCCACCCGATGTGGCCCGTTATAAACGTCTGACCTGTGCAAATTCCGCGCACCTTCCGCTCACGGAAGGCACTCCCGTAAGCGCTTCCGGTCGGGTACCGTCACCGACGCTGTGCGGAGCGCCACAAGGAGCAACTTTGCGTGAGTTCACCAACCCCCCTGTGGCGTCGGCGCCGCTCGTCGGCGGCCTGGCCGACGCCGTGTTCGATCACGCCCTGGACACACCGGGGCACATAGCACTGGCCCGCAAGGACCGGCACGACAAGTGGCAGGACATCACCGCCGCCCAGTTCTGCGACGAGGTGATGGCCCTGGCCAAGGGCCTGCTCGCGCAGGGCATCCGGTTCGGCGACCGGGTCGCGATCATGTCGCGCACCCGCTACGAGTGGACGCTGTTCGACTTCGCGCTGTGGACCATCGGCGCCCAGGTCGTCCCGATCTACCCGACGTCCTCGGCCGAGCAGGTCTTCTGGATGCTGTACGACTCCGAGGTGTCGGCGGCGATCGTGGAGCACGAGGACCACGCGATGACCGTCGCCACGGTCATCGGGCGGCTGCCCCATCTGCACCGGCTGTGGCAGCTCGACGGCGGCGCCGTCGACGAGATCACCGCGTCCGGCACCCACATCGACGACGAGACGGTGCACCGGCACCGCCGCGCGATCACCCCCGAGTCGACGGCCACGATCATCTACACCTCCGGCACCACGGGCCGGCCCAAGGGCTGTGTGATCTCGCACGGCAACTTCATGTACGAGGCCGACACCGTTGTCGCGTACTGGGAGCCGGTGTTCTCCTCCAAGCGCGACCGCACGCCCGCCACCCTGCTCTTCCTGCCGCTCGCCCACGTCTTCGGGCGGATGGTGGAGGTCGCGGCGGTCCGCGGCGGCGTGAAGCTGGCCCACCAGCCGGAGCTGCGGGCGTCCGCGCTCATGCCCGACCTCCAGTCGTTCAAGCCGACGTTCATCCTCGCCGTGCCGTACATCTTCGAGAAGGTGTTCAACGCGGCCCGCAGGAAGGCCGAGAACGACGGCAAGTCCGGGCCGTTCGAGAAGGCCATCGAGTGCGCCGTGAAGTACGCGGACGCGCAGGAGGCGAAAGCATTCGGCACGGGGCCTGGCCCCTCCGCCTCGCTGCGCATGCAGCACTCCGTCTTCGACAAGCTCGTCTACTCCAAGGTGCGCGCGGCGATGGGCGGCCGGGTGCGGCACGCGTTCTCCGGCGGCTCGGGCATGGACCGCAAGCTCGGCCTGTTCTTCGAGGGCGCGGGCGTCTCCATCTTCGAGGGGTACGGCCTCACCGAGTCGACGGCCGCCGCGACCGCGAACCCGCCGGAGCAGACCCGCTACGGCACGGTCGGCCAGGCGATACCCGGCTCCAGCGTGCACATAGCCGACGACGGTGAGGTGTGGGTCTACGGCGGCAACATCTTCCAGGGCTACCTCAACGACCCCAAGTCCACCGACTCCTCCCTGTACGACGGCTGGCTCGCCACCGGTGACCTGGGCTCCCTCGACGAGGACGGCTATCTCACCATCACGGGCCGCAAGAAGGAGATCCTCGTGACCTCCGGCGGCAAGAGCGTCTCGCCGCAGCAGCTGGAGGAGCGGGTGCGCGACCACCCGCTGATCGCGCAGTGCCTCGTCGTTGGCAACGACCGCCCGTACATCGCCGCGCTCGTCACCCTCGACACCGAGGCCGTCGACCACTGGCTCGGCATGCGCGGCAAGCAGTCGATGTCCCCCGCCGACCTGGTGCGCGACCCGGACCTGGAGACGGAGGTGCGGCGCGCGGTGGTGGCCGCCAACACCCTGGTCTCGCAGGCCGAGTCGATCCGTACGTTCCGGATCCTCGCCCACCAGTTCACCGAGGAGCACGGCCTGCTCACGCCGTCCCTGAAGCTGAAGCGCAAGGCGATCGAGCAGGCGTACGCGGCGGAGGTCGACGCGCTGTACGGGACGCTGTGACGGGTCCCTCGATCGGCCCTTGAAGGGCCCAGTGACGTGAACCTCCGGTAACTGACGAGTCATCAACTACTGACGCGTCAGTTATTGACGGTTCGTCAGGTCGCACACAGAATCACCCTCACTCCGACGGAGGGGGACCGACCGTGTCGCGACCGATCCGCGCCATCACCGCCACCGTGGCGGCATTCCTGCTCGCCACCGCCTGCAACTCCACCGCCGACAGCGGGAACAACACCGCCGGCGGGCCCGGGGGTTCGGTCCGCGGTGTGACCGACGACAGCATCAAGGTGGGCGGCATCGTCTCCATGACGACGTCGAGCGGCTACAGCAAGAAGGACACCGACCTCGGCGCGAAGGCCCGCTTCGACCGGGCCAACGCCGAGGGCGGGATCAACGGCCGGACGATCGACTACCTGGGCGCGGAGGACGACGGCCAGGACCCGGCGAAGAACCTCGCGGCGGCCCGCAAACTCGTGCAGCAGGACAAGGTGTTCGCGATCTCGCCGATGAGTTCGGTGACGTTCTCCGGCGCCGACTTCCTGCAGAAGCAGAAGGTGCCGACGTTCGGCTGGGGCACGCTCCCCTCGTTCTGCGGGCCGACGTACATCTACGGCTACGGCGGCTGCATGGTGCCGATGCCGGGCGGCACCATCTCGCAGACCTGGCCCGAGGGGCTGAAGAAGGTCACGGACGGCGCCAAGGGCAAGTCCGTCGCGATCCTCGCCAACGACAACGACGCGGGCACCTTCGCCATCCGCACGTACAAGCAGTCCTTCAAGTCGGCCGGGTACAAGGTCAGTTACGCGAAGGCGACCGTGCCGGCGACGGCGGTGCCGAGCGACTGGTCGGCGTACACGAAGGAACTGCTGCGCAGCGACGGCGGGAAGGCGCCGGACGTGGTCGTCTCCGTGATGCAGACGCCGTACAACATCGGCCTGTTCACGGCCGTCAAGCGCACCGGCTACAAGGGCGTGCTCACCGACCCCACGGACTACGACCCCGGGCTGCTCGCCAAGAAGGCGACGAAGCAGGCGCTCGACGGCGTGCACGTGCTGCTGTCCTTCGAGCCGTTCGAGGCCTCCACGCCGGAGATGAAGCAGTTCAAGGCCGACATCGAGAAGGCGTCCGGGGGCAAGGAGATCCCCCTCAACATGCACATGATGACGGGCTACATGAGCGCGGATCTGTTCCTCGCCATCGCGAAGAAGGCGGGCAAGGACCTGACCGTCGCGTCGTTCCAGAAGGCGGCGAACGGGTTCTCCGACACGGGGACGCTCGTCGGCGACCGCGCGCTGCCGCGCGGGCGCACCGAGTCGTTCGGCTGCGGGGCGCTCGCGCAGCTCAAGGACGGGGCGTACCGGGTGTCGTCCGCGTTCAAGTGCTATCCGCCGATCCCCTTCAAGTAGGAGCACAGGGAAGGGTGTTGACGTGCCGGATCTGCTTGCCTTCGTGCTGAGCGGGCTCGTGTCGGGGGCGCTGTACGCGCTGCTCGCCACGGGCCTCGTGCTCTCCTACTCGGCCTCCGGGCTGTTCAACTTCGCGCACGGCGCGACCGCCTATCTGTGCGCGCTCGCGTTCTACGAGCTGCACTCCGGCTTCGGCTGGCCCGCCGTGCCGACGGCGCTGCTGCTCGTCCTCGTCGTGGCTCCCCTCCTCGGCTGGGGGCTGGACCGGCTGATGTTCCGAAAACTGGCGCGGGTCGGCGAGACCGCGCAGATCGTCGCGACGATCGGGCTGCTCGTCGCGCTGCCCGCGCTCGGCCTGTGGATCGTCGAGCTGTTGGAGGACGCGGGGGCGCCGGTCAAGCCCGCGGAGAACCAGTTCGGGCTGCCGGGCGTCGGGCCGAGTCCGGCGAAGAACTGGCAGCTGATGGACGGCGTCGGCATCGACTCGGACCAGCTGATCACGTGGGTGACGACCGCCGTCGTCGCCGTCGGCCTGTGGATTCTGCTGCGCCACACCGCACTTGGGCTCAAGCTGCGGGCGGCCGTCGACAACCGCTCGCTCGTCGAGCTGCGCGGGATCAGCGCCGACCGGCTCTCGTCGGTGGCGTGGATGCTGTCCTCGGGGCTCGCGGGCCTGGCCGGTGTGCTCGCCACTCCCCTGCTCGGGCTCTCCTCGCACGACTTCACGCTGTTCCTGTTCGTGTCGGCGACCGCCGCCGTGCTCGGCCGGTTCATGTCGATCCCGCTCGCCTTCGCGGGCGGGCTCGGGCTCGGCGTGCTCCAGAACCTCGTCGCGGGGTACGCCACGTTCGCGGAGAAGATCACCGGGTTCCGTACGGCGGTGCCGTTCCTGATCCTGTTCGCCGGGCTGCTGCTGCTCACGCGGCGGCAGCGCACGGCGGGCACGGTGGCGAGCGACGCACCACCGGTGGACTATCTGGCGGGCCGTTCGTGGCCGCGGCGCTGGGGGCCGTGGACGGTGGCGGCCGTGCTGCTCGCCGTCGCCTTCTACACGGTGACGACGCCGTTCTGGAGCGGCATCCTCGCCCAGGGCCTCGCGATCTCCCTCGTGTTCCTGTCGTTCACCGTCGTCACCGGGCTCGGCGCGATGGTGTCGCTCGCGCAGGCCGCGTTCGTGACCGGCGCGGCGCTCGTCGCGGGACTGCTGATGAGTCACGGCGTGCCGTTCATCTGGGCGGCGCTCGCGGGGACGTGTGCCGCGGCCCTGCTCGGCGCGCTCGTGGCGCTGCCCGCGCTGCGGCTCGGCGGACGTTCGCTGGCCCTCGCGACCCTCGCGCTCGCCTTCCTCGCGGATCAAGTCCTGTTCCAGCTCGGCTGGTTGCGCAACGGCGACACCGGCTGGGAGATCCCGCGCCCCGTCGCGGGACCGATCGACCTCGGCGACGACCGGGCGATGGGCGTCGCCATGGTCGTGCTGTGCACGGCGGCGGTGGCGGGCCTGAGCGCGCTGCGGGGCTCGCGGGCGGGCCGGGCCATGCTCGCCGTGCGCTCGGCGCCCGCCGCCGCGATGGCCTCCGGCATCTCCGTGATCCGCACGAAGCTGCTGCTGTTCACGATCTCGGCGGGCCTCGCCGGGTTCGGCGGCGTCATGTACGCCTCGTACAACACCCGCATCACCGCGACCGACTTCACGGCGATGACCGGCCTGATCTGGCTCGCCGTGGTGGTCGCGGCGGGCGTGCGACGGCCCCAGTTCGCGGTGGTCGCGGGGCTCGGCTTCGCCGTCGTACCGCACCTCATCAGCGACTACCTGACGGAGTCGGTGCAGCTCCCGGTGATCCTCTTCGGACTCGCGGGCCTCGCGCTCGCCAACGATCCGGACGGCTACTGCGCGGCGGTCCCGGCCCGCCGCCACCGCAGGAGGACCGCGACGGCGGACGTCGTCGACGACACGCCCGTGGCGGCCCCCGACCCGGACGCCGCGCTCCAACTCGCGGGCGTACAGGCCGGATACGACGGCGCCCGCGTCCTCCAGGGCGTCGACCTCACCGTCCGCCCCGGCGAGATCGTGGCGCTCCTCGGCCCCAACGGCGCCGGGAAGTCGACCACGTGCAAGGTCGCGGCGGGCCTCATGTCACCCCAGCGGGGCGAGGTCTACGTCGCCGGGGGCACGGCGGGCGGCACGGGCGCGGTCCACCGGGCGCGGGCCGGGGTGGTGCTCGCACCGGAGGGCCGCGGCATCTTCCCGTCCCTCACCGTCGACGAGAACCTGGCGCTCCAGCTCCCGGACCAGAGCGACCGGTCGGCGGTCTACGAGCGGTTCGCCGGGCTCGCCGCCCGGCGCGGCGTCACCGCAGGCTCGCTCTCCGGCGGCGAGCAGCAGCTCCTCGCACTCGCCGCGCTGCTGCACCGCCCGCCGCGCGTCCTCATCGCCGACGAGCCCTCGCTCGGCCTCGCGCCGCGCGTCGCCGACGAGGTGTACCGGCTGCTCGCCGAGCTCCGTGACGCGGGAACCGGGCTGCTGCTCGTCGAGGAGAAGGCCTCGGAGATCCTCGGCGTCGCGGACACCGTGGCCTACCTCGCGCAGGGCCGCGTCACCTGGTGCGGGCCGCGCGAGAAGGTGGAGGCCGAGCGGCTCACGGAGGCGTACCTCGGCATCGCCGCGACCAAGGAGGCCGAGCACTCATGAGGCACGTACTCGAAGCCGAGAACATCGGTGTGCGCTTCGGCGGCGTCCGGGCCCTCGACGGGGTGGGCCTGCGGCTCGCGCCCGGCGAGGTGTGCGGCCTTATCGGGCCGAACGGCGCGGGCAAGACGACGCTCTTCGACGTCGTCTCCGGGATCCGCAGGCCCGACGCGGGCCGGGTGCTGCTCGACGGCGCCGACATCACACGGCGTTCCCCCGTCTGGCGGGCCCGGCACGGAATGCGCCGCACGTTCCAGCGCCAGCAGCTGTTCGGCCAGCTCACGGTCGCGGACAACCTGCTGGTCGCGCAGGAGTGGCGGCGCGGCGGCGCGAACCCGGAGCGGTCCCTGCGCCTGCTGCGCGACTGCGGCCTCGACGACCTCTCCGCCGCGTACGCGGGGACGCTGCCGGTCGGCCGGGCCCGGACGCTGGAGCTGGCGCGGGCCGCCGCCGACCGGCCGCGCGTGCTGCTCCTCGACGAGCCGGCGTCCGGCATGACGGCCCAGGAGCGGGAGCTGCTCGCGGCGACAGTGCGGCGCCTGGCCGGGGACGGCTGCGCGGTGCTGCTCGTCGAGCACAACGTGGCCTTCGTGATGGAGCTGTGCTCCCGGGTCGTGGTGCTCGACCTGGGCTCCGTGCTCGCCGAGGGGACGCCGGAGGTGATCCGGGCGGACACACGGGTACGCGAGGCGTACCTGGGGTCACACGCCCCCGGCGCAAAGTTCGCATAGCTGACTGTCATGCTGGTGTCACCCACAGGAATGCGCGTACGCCCGTGATCGTTGACCATGGGAGTACCGAATTGTGCAGTGTCACCCATCACCGGACGAAAAAGGATCGACACCTCGTGAGCAAGGTTCCCCCGATCATCCTGAACAACGGCGTCGAGATGCCCCAGCTCGGCTTCGGCGTGTGGCAGGTGCCGGACGACGAGGCCGAGAAGGCCGTCGCGACGGCGCTGGAGGCCGGGTACCGCAGCATCGACACCGCGGCGGCCTACGAGAACGAGACGGGCACCGGCAAGGCCATCGCCGCGTCCGGCCTCCCCCGCGAGGAGCTGTTCGTCACGACGAAGCTGTGGAACGCCGACCAGGGCCACGACTCCACGCTCCGCGCCTTCGACGCCTCGCTGGACAAGCTGGGTCTCGACTACGTCGACCTGTACCTGATCCACTGGCCGCTGCCGTCCAAGGGCCTGGCCACGGAGACGTACAAGGCCTTCGAGAAGATCCAGGCGGACGGGCGCGCCAAGTCCATCGGCGTCTCGAACTTCCTGCCGGAGCAGCTGGACAAGCTGACGGCCGAGACCTCCGTCATCCCGGCGGTCAACCAGATCGAGCTGCACCCGCACCTCCAGCAGCGCGCCTCGCGCGAGCGGCACGCGGAGCTGGGCATCACGACCGAGGCCTGGTCGCCGCTCGGCCAGGGCAAGGGCCTCCTGGAGGTCCCGGCCATCGTCGCGATCGCGCAGAAGCACGGCCGCACGCCCGCGCAGGTCGTGCTGCGCTGGCACGTCCAGCTGGGCAACGTCGTGATCCCGAAGTCCGTGACGCCCTCGCGGATCAAGGAGAACATCGACGTGTTCAGCTTTGAACTCGACACCGAGGACCTCGGCGCGATCTCCGCGCTCAACGAGGACCGGCGGCTCGGCCCGGACCCGGCGACGTTCGACGTGGCGTGACACGTACTCGTACTCGTACGTGAAAGGGGGCCCCGCCGGGGCCCCCTTTTCGTATGCCCGGGAGCCGGGCTCGCCGGGCTCAGGCCGCCTTGACCGCCGTGTGCACGGTGTGCGCGGTCAGCAGGAAGACGTCGTCGCGGTGGTACAGGCTCTGCGGGTCGTCCTTGTCCATGAGCCGCCCGATCGTGGCCGTGTCCTCGGGCGACAGGGCCTCCTCGAACACCTCCAGGCGGCGCTTCCACAGGTCGACGACCGTCTCACGGGCCTCGCCGGAGAGCGGCGCGGGCAGGTCGATCAGGAAGGTGCGGCTGACGGCGTTCGTCAGGCCGGCGTCGGTGAGGAGCTCCGCCCAGTTCTCGGTGTCCTCCTTGGCGCCCGGCAGGTTCGCGCGCATGTCGCCGAACCACTCCTCCTCGATGGCGTCGGCCCGCGCCTGGAGGCCCGGCTTCCCGAGCCCGAAGTCGCGCGGCAGGCAGCGCTGCGGCAGTCCGCCCTCGACGAGCGCGAGGGTGCCGCCGGGCGTGAGCCGCCCCGCGAGCGCGGCGACCGCGGCCCGCTGGTCGCCCACGTGGTGCAGGGAGCGGGCCGCCCAGATGAGGTCGGCGTGCGGCAACTCGTCGATGGCGTCCGGGAGTTCGACGCGCAGCGTGCCGGTGCGCTCGGCGATGCCGTGCCCCGCGAACCGCTCCATGGCGCGGGCGAGCAGCTTCTCCTCCGGGTCGGCCGCGATGACACGCGCCTCGGGGAAGGCCTCGGCGAGGTGCAGCGAGACGGCGCCGGGGCCCGCGCCCGCGTCGACGATCAGGCCGGTGCCGGCCGGGCGGGAGTCCCGGAGCCAGGAGAGGGCCTGCGTGTACAGCGGCTCGTACACGGAGGCGTTGCGCTCCAGCATGGGGATCATGTCGGCCCAGTCGATGTCCGTGTGGTCGTGGCCGCCGTGCTTGCCGTGACCGTGCCCGGGTCCGCCGTGCTGTTCGTGCTGGTGGTGACCGTGTGCCATGTCCGGTGTCGCCGCCCTTCGTGCCCGTATGTCGTCCGTCGACCCCAGGGTGCGCGGACGACATACGGGCGGGCAAGCCACGTTGCCGACTCAGCAATTTGTCGGCACTGAGTGGCCTACAGCGCCGGGTACGCGTTCTTCATGAGCTCCTGGAACTGGGCGGAGAACCAGTGCCCCGACACCGGCGCGTTCGGCAGTGCCCCGGACATGTGGTTGTTGTTCCGCGGGTTGCCGGTGTACGTCGGGTCGCACATCCGGTCGAAGCCCTTGCCTTCGTCGTTGTCGATGGCGGTGCTCGACCCGTCGGACTCGCCCGGCGGCTTCATCCACACGTAGGCGTCGATCCCGGTCGCCGGGTTCGCCTGCGGCCGCTCGCCGAGGCCCGCCCCGCTCTGGTTGCACCAGTTGCCGAGGTGGATGCGGCGGTCGTAGCGGCCGCCGTCCACGTACGTGTCGACGTCGGTCTTCGCGCCGGGCCCGGTCGGCCGCGCCGAGCCGCCCCAGCCGTTGCGGGAGGTGTCGATCAGCATGCCGAGGTTCTGGTCGAAGCCGAGCGAGACCAGCTTGTCGCGCATGGCCTGCGCGTACGACAGCTCATCGGTGTAGCGGTTCCAGTCGACCCACTTCGACTCGCGCACCGACTTGCCGTTGACGCTGTCGCCGATGGCGAAGTTGTCCTCCTTCAGGGCGCTGTAGTTGGCGGTGTTCACGATGAAGCCCTGCACGTCGGAGAGCGTCGCGCCATTGCTGGTCGCGGTGGTCTTGAACAGTTCGGCGGAGGCGCCGAAGTTGTCGTCCCAGCCGAGCCAGCCGTGGTGGCCCGCGTCGATGTAGTTGTAGACGTTGGAGATGTCACCGAGCTTGTCGAGGGCGTAGCCGACGCCCTTCTGGTAGTTGCCGTTGGCCTTCATGGTGTCGCAGTTGGGCGTGGCCGTCGGGCGGCCGGACACGTTGGTGACCAGGTTGGGCAGCGAGTCGATCTCGATGGTGGTGACGATGCGCAGGCCCGCGTACTTGGAGTCGGAGAGGATGTTCGCGATCGGGTCGATGAAGTCCGACTTGTACTTGTCGATCTCCGTCGGGCCGAGTTCGCCGTTGGAGGCGAGGGCGGCGCAGTCGCGGCCCGGCAGGTCGTAGACGACCAGCTGGACGACCTGCTCACCGCTGCCCTTCTGGGCGAGCGCGGCGTCGAGGTGGTCGCGCAGGCCCATGCCGTCGCCGACGCCCTCGATGGCGGCGATCCGGTCGAGCCACACACCGGTCGGCTGGTTGGCGATGCGGCTGCCGCCGGCCTCCGCCTTGGCCTTCGCGGACCACTCCGGGTTCACGTACACCTTGGCGCCGGCGTACGGGTTGTCGACGCGGTCACCGGGCCCGGGCGGGTCCGTGGGGTCCGGCGGGTCGGTCGGGCCCGTGGTGTCCTCGCCGCAGGGGACACCGTTCAGCTTGAAGGTGGTGGGCGCGGCGTTGCTGCCGCTGTACGTGGCGTTGAAACCGAAGGAGGCGGAGGCGCCGGTGGCGAGGGCGCCGTTGTACGAGACGTTCTTGGCGGTGACGGCGGCCCCTGACTGGGAGATGTCTGCGTTCCAGCCGGAGCCGACCTTCTGGCTGCCCGCGAAGGACCAGGTGAGGTTCCAACCGCTCACCGCGGCGCCGTTGTTGGTGACGGTGACGGCGGAGGTGAAGCCGCTGCCCCAGTCGTTCTGCACCTTGTAGTCGACGGTGCAGGCGGGGGCGGCCGCGTGGGCGGGGAGGGTGACGGCGGCGCCGGCGAGGCAGCCGGCTCCGGTGAGGGCGAGGGCGGCGAGCGCCGCGGTGCCGGCTCTGGATCTCGATCGGGTACGTAACATGGGGTTCCTGGTTCCTTTCCGGGGGTTGGTTTTCCTCGGGCGGTCGGTTCGGTCAGTCGCCGAGGGCCTTCAGGTGGTCGCGCAGGCCGACGCCGAAGCCGGTCGGCGTGCCGTCGTAATTGCTGATCAGCGCGGGACCGGAGGAGCAGTCCCAGGTGTTCCAGGTCCAGCCGAGGTACGACTGCTTCCGGTCGTCGAACCACTTCATGACCCGGTCGATGAAGGCGTGGGAGCAGGTGTTCTCGCCGATCTCCCCCGCCACCAGCGGGACCTGCGCGGCGACGGGCGCGAGCTGCTCGTCCCAACAGGCCTCACTGGAACAGGTGTTGAAGTTGTAGACGTGCCAGGCCGCGGCGAGATTGCCGGCCGGGTCGGAGGGCTTGTGGGCGAGCCACTGCCGCAGGTCGTTGGAGTACGCGAGGCCGCCCGCCAGGATCAGGTTCGGGGCGCCCGTCGCGCGCACGGCGTCCACCAGGTCCTGCATGCCGGCGACCTCGTAGCCGATGCCGGGGCAGGTGCCGCCGTCCTTCCAGCAGGCCCAGGCCTCGGACGCACTGGAGGTGGCACGGTCCGGGTACGGCTCGTTGAACAGGTCGAAGACGACCTCGGGGCGTGCCTTGAAGGTGTCGGCGACCGACGACCAGAAGCTCGGCGCGTACGTGGCGTCCGGCATCGGCTTCTGGCAGCTCGCGTGCACGTCGGAGCAGCCCGCCGAGTTCCCGGTGTACTGGCCGTACGACCAGTGCAGCTCCAGGACGGCTGTCATCCCGTGGGCCGCGACGCGGTCGACCAACTGCTTAACGGCCGTGCGGTAGTTGGCACCTCCGTACTCGGGTTTGATGTTGTCGAGGCCGAGCCAGCACTCCTCGTTGAGCGGGATGCGGACGGCGTTCGACTTCCAGTCGGCGATCGCCTTGATGGCGGCGTCGTCGACGGGGCCGTCGAAGATTCCGTGGCCCTGTACGCACATGAACTCGGCGCCGGAGCGGTTCACGCCGAGGATCCGGCGGGTGGCACCGGAGGCGTCGACGAGCTTGTTGCCGGAGACCTTCAGGGCGGGCGCGGCGCCGTCACCGGGGCCGGTCGGATCGGTCGGGTCCGTCGGATCGGTCGGATCGGTCGGATCGGTCGGATCGGTCGGGTCCGTGGTGTCGGTGTTGCAGGTCGCGCCGTTCAACTTGAAGGCGGTGGGCACTGTGTTGGCGCCGGACCACGAGCCGACGAAGCCGGCGGACACGGAGGCGCCCGTGGCGAGCGCGCCGTTCCATGCCTCGTTGCCCGCGGTGACGGTCGTGCCGGACTGGGACCACTTGGCGCTCCAGCCCTGGGTGACCCTCTGGCCGTCGACGAAGTCGAAGGACAGACTCCAACTGCCCCTCGCCGGACCGTTGTTGGTTACCTTCACGGCACCCTGGAAACCGTCGCCCCACTGCCCGGTGACGGAGTACTCGACCGTGCAGGCGGGTGCGGCGGCGGACGCGGGTGCGGCGGCGCCGGCCAACGGGATCAGCGTGGCCGCCGAGACGGCGCACGCCATGAGCAACGCACTGTGCGGGGGGTGTCGCATGAGCGATCCCTTGCAGCTCGGACGCGTACGGCCACGGCCGCACGCGTCGACTGATGGATTCGCCCCCACCGGCCTCCGGGTGAGGTGAGAGAAGGAACTACGTCACGCGACAGACGAGTTCCGAATTGCCGCGGCTCGACAATCCGTGAACGAGTGGGAGCGCTCCCAAGGATGCGGACGGGGCAATTGGCGGTCAAGGGGCTTGAGGAATCGAATAAATTCGACAGCGAGGAGGAAACCGCCGCGCAAGAAACCGGACAAGAGACGAGCCCGGCGGCGGGGCTCACCCCAACTGCCTTACAAACAAGGGATGTTGAGTGCCTGAACCCGACTGTCCCTGCCGGGCCGACGGCCACCGCGAAGGATGCGGTCACCAGGGAAGAATTGCGGCCGCCTCCGCCACTTCGACCGACGCGCAATTCTCTTGCAGTGGCTCGAATTCGGCGCGCATTAATTTGCCGGTCAACGAATCCGCGGCCGGCGTCGCGGTCCCGCTCGCGGAGCCGCCCGGTCAACGGCGCCCGTACCGGCCCAGCTCAGGGCTTGCTCAATTCACGTGTCACGCTTCCCTTCCCGGGCATGATCGAGCCCGTCGGACGATCAAGGAGAAGAGTCATGGCCAAGCCGGTGCGGGCGTCGTTGGGTGACATGTGGATCACCTGCCTGGTCTGCAAGAACGACCAGTTCCGGGAGCGGAACGTGAAGTTGAACAGCACCGGCGGTGAGTTCCTGAAACTGGCCTGGGCGGACGAGAACGCCTCGGGGCTGATCTGCTGGAAGTGCGGCTACGTGCACCTCTTCGCGAGCCGGGAGATCAAGCTGCACCGCGTCGACTGACCACCGAGGCGCCTCGCCCACCTACAGGACGTCAGGATGTCAGGGCGTCGTGATCGTGGGTCGCGGCGCCGTCGGCATCTTGTCGCCGAGGAAGAAGCTCGGGTGCGGTGGCTGGTTGTAGGCGGTGTTCTGCCAGGCCAGGGCCGTGCGGTACTGCGTGTCGTGGAGGAGTGTCGTGATCCGGGCCGAGGTCTGGACCGGCGTCGAGTAGACACGCAGCGCCGTGTTGTTGGTGGTCGGCCAGACGACCTCCTCGCGCCAGTCGCCGAGGAGGTCACCGGAGAGGGCCGGGGTGGCCTTCGTGCCGTTGTTGGAGTGGACACCGGAGCCCGTCAGGAGGCGGGTGTCGGAGGACGTGCCGTACTTGTCGACGTGTGTGCCGTCGAGGAGTTCGCGGGTGGTGTCACCGTCCCACCAGGCCAGGAAGTTGGTGGAGGACGGCTTGCGGGAGGTCACGACCGTGCCCTTGGTGTCACGGACGCCGGACTCCGCCGACGACCAGGACTCGGCGCCCGGGCTGCCGGACCAGATGTCACCGGACACACCACGGCCGTTGTCACCATTGGTGCCCGTCTTCCAGATGACACCGCCGGTCTTCGCGTCGGCCATCCAGGAGGACGGCTTCGAGCTGTCCTCGTCGACCTTGAACTCCTCCAGGCCCGGCCGGGAGGGGTCGAGGTCGCCGACGTGCATGGCGTCGCCGTGCCCGTTCTTGGTGGTCCACAGTCCCGCGCCGTTGTCGTCGACGGCCATCGCCCCGTAGACGACCTCGTCCTTGCCGTCGCCGTCGACGTCCGCGACGGACAGCTGGTGGTTGCCCTGGCCGTCGTACCCCTTGCCGGAGTTGGTCGAGGAGTTGGTGTCGAAGGTCCAGCGGCGCGTGAACTTTCCGTCCCGCCAGTCCCAGGCCGCGATGACGCTCCGCGTGTAGTAGCCGCGCGCCATGATGAGCGAGGGGCGGGCGCCGTCGAGGTAGGCCGTGCCCGCGAGGAAGCGGTCCACCCTGTTGCCGTACGAGTCGCCCCAGGACGACACCGTGCCGCGCCCGGGGACGTAGTCGACGGAGCCCATCGCCGCGCCCGTACGGCCGTTGAACATGGTCAGGTACTCGGGCCCGGACAGCACATAGCCGCCGGAGTTGCGGTGGTCGGCGGACGAGCTGCCGATGACCGTGCCCTTGCCGTCCTTCGTGCCGTCGGACGTCTTCATGGCGACCTCGGCCTCGCCGTCGCCGTCGTAGTCGTACACCTGGAACTGGGTGTAGTGGGCGCCGGAGCGGATGTTCTTGCCGAGGTCGACGCGCCACATCCGGGTGCCGTCGAGCTTCACCGCGTCGACGATGGTGTTGCCGGTGTAGCCGGACTGCGAGTTGTCCTTGGCGTTGGTGGGCTGCCACTTGAGGACGAATTCGAGGACGCCGTCGCCGTCGAGGTCACCGACGGAGGCGTCGTTCGCCTCGTAGGTGTAGGCGACGCCGTCGGGTGTCGTGCCACCTGCGGGCGGGGTGATCGGTACGTCCTTGTAGCCGGAGCGGAGCTGGATCGCGTGTGCCGAATCGGCCTGTTCCGTGCCGTTCACGACGGCCCGCACCGTGTAGTCGGCGGAGCTGGGCGCGCCGTCGTGGAAGAAGTTCGTGGAGCCGGTGACCGGTGCGGAGTTGACCTTCGTACCAGCGCGGTAGACGTTGAACGCCACGTTGTCCGGGTCGGTGCCGAGCCACCGCCAGCTGACCAGGTTCCCGGCGTCGGTGTGCACGCTGACCAGGCCGCGGTCCAGCTTCTCGGCCTGGCGGGCGGTGGCGGCGGAGGCGTCGTCGCCGGGCAGCAGCGTCAGTCCGGTGCCGGCGAGCGCGGCGGCCGTGGTGGCGGCGAGCAGCAGACGGCGGCGTCTGCGGTGGGGGCGGGGCATCGGGGCTCCTGGGGGTGCGGGTCGACAGATCCTTACGACCCCTCAGTTGCCGCTGCCCGCCCATGGGTTGCCGCTCAGCGCGGCGGCCTGCCGAAGGCCTGTACGTGGTACGTCGGGTCGGGGCGCGGTGCCTCCTGGTCCGGCAGTGACTCCAGGCGTGCCGCCAGGTCCTCGCCGCCCTTCGCGTAGATCCGCCCGGCCCGCACCTCCCGGGCGACTTTCGCCGGTACCCGGCCCTGGCCGTGGCCGGTGAAGGCGGCGGAACCCTGCGGGCGCAGGCCGTGCTCGGCGGCGAGTTGTGTGATGCGGATGGTGGCGTCGGTGGGCGGGCGGTGGCCGGCGTGCGGTGCGACGAGTTCGCAGATGTCTCTGCCGACGAGGTGCGCCGCCGCCTTGTCGACCGTCGTCACGAACACGCCGCCGGGGCGCAGCACGCGGGCCGCCTCGGCGATCACCGGTGCCGCGTCGTCGAGAACCGTGTCGGCGCCGGGCAGCACGGGTGCGAGCACGTTCACCGCGGGTCGCGTCGTACCGTTGCGCTTCCTGGTCGTCGTCCGGCACCCGGGGACTGTAAACAGGGCCGCGCCGTGGGTGGGGCGGATCTCCCCCACCCCGCCCCTTCCCGAAACCGGGGCTCCGCCCCGGACCCCACTTGTCTCTCGGCCCCCGGGGGGGGGCACAGCGCGGGCCGGCAGCACCGCCTTGGGCAATCTGCCGCCTTGGGCGGCAGGGTGGGCAAGGCGGCCCACGGCGCAGGCCGCGCCAACGACAGGCGCGGCCCCGGCTCAACTCGCCCCGTGTGACGCCGCCAGCTTCTCCACCCGTTCCGCCAGCGTGAAGTCCTTCGCCGTCAGGGCGCCGCCCGCGTCGTGGGTGTTCACGGCGAGGGTCACCGTGTTGTAGCCGAGGGTCAGGTTCGAGTGGTGGTTCAGGTCCTCCTGGGTCTGCGCGATGTGCACGACCAGCGCCGCCGCAGCGAAGTGCGAACCCAGGCGGTACGTGCGGGTGAGCGCGTCGTCCTCCACGGACCAGCCGGGCAGCTCGGCGAGGCGGTCCTCGATGTCCTTCTGGGAGAGCGGTTCAGTAGGCATGCCTCCAGCGTGCCACCGGATCCGGTTACGGTCTTCCCATGACAGCCGCCGCGCGCAAGAACCCGTCAGAAGTGGGCACCCTGTTGCGCGGCTGGCGGGAGCGGCGCCGGGTCAGCCAATTGGAGCTCGCGCTGCGGGCGGAGTCGTCGGCGCGGCACATCAGTTTCGTGGAGACGGGCCGCTCGCGCCCCAGCGAGGACTTCCTGCTGCGGCTCGCCGAGCATCTCGACGTCCCGATGCGGGAGCGCAACGCGCTGCTGCTGGCCGCCGGGTACGCCCCGCGGTTCAAGGAGACCCCGCTGGACGACCCCTCGCTCGGTGTGCTGCGCGAGGGGCTCGACACGCTGCTGCGGGGCTACGAGCCGTATCCGGCGTTCATCGTCGACGCGACGTTCAACGTGATCGCGGCGAACGGCGGCATCGCCCTGCTGATGTCCTCGGCGCCCGCGCACCTGCTCACGGAGCCGCTGAACGCGATGCGGCTCACCCTGCACCCGGAGGGCCTCGCGCCGCGGATCAGGAATCTGCGCGAGTGGCGGGGGCATCTGCTGGCGCAGATGGAGCAGCAGTTCGCGCTGACCAGGTCGCAGCCGCTGCGGGAGCTGTACGAGGAGGTGTCCGCGTATCCGCTGCCGCCGGGCACGGACACGGACGCGGCCGGGCCCGCCACGCCGATGGTGCCGTACTTCGCGCTGCCGATGGTGATCGAGCACGAGGGGCAGGTGCTGTCGTTCGTGTCGTCGATCTCGACGTTCAACACACCGATGGACGTGACGGTCGCCGAGCTGGCCGTGGAGACGCTGCTCCCGGCCGACCCGGCGACGGCGAAATATCTTCACTCCGCGCGGGGCTGAGCGCGCAGCGCCGCGTACTGGAGCGCCGCGAACGCGGCCACCACGACGGCCTGGAACGAGCCGTACACCCTCCCGGCCGTGCTCGGGTCCAGCCAGGCGAACAGGGCGACGAAGCTCAGCACCGTCCAGGCGAGGTTGACCTCGACCACGGTGCGCACACCGAGCGCGGGCGGGCTGCTGCGCGCGGCGAGCGCCCCGACCGCGGCGGCGTACACGGTCAGGCCGACGCCGAGCGCGAGCAGCAGCCCCGGGTCGATGCCGAGGAGGCGGCCGATCGGCCCGGAGGCGGCGACGTAGGCGAGGCCGTTGATGCCGGTGCCCAGCGCGTCGGCGGCGAGCAGGCGGCGCAGCCAGGTGCGGGCCTGGACCGGGGTGGTGGTGAGCGTGGTGGCGGACATGGGGAGCCCCCTCCGTCGGTGGGTTGCCGGGTCGGTGGCTCCACCCTGCCCGCGCCCGGGTGGCGGGTCGATTACGTCCGGGGTAATGGCCGGACCCGTATACGTCCGGGGCCATGGCCGGACCCGTACGGCCGCGCCCTGGTGTCCTCCACGTACGGTCCCGGCCGAAGTGTGCCGCTGACACAACGCCATTAGCGTGCCCAGAACGGGATATCGAGGGAGCTAACGGTGACGGACACGACGCGCACCCCGACCGAGCCTGATGCCGCGCTGCTGCGCGCGGGACGGTTCTTCCGGCGGGGGACGGCGGCACCGGACCTGCACAGCGTGCAGATCAAGGGCGGCCGGGACGGTGACGTCTTCTATCGGGACCGCTGGAGCCACGACAAGGTCGTGAACTCCACGCACGGCGTGAACTGCACCGGCTCGTGCCGGTGGAAGGTGTATGTCAAGGACGGCATCATCACCTGGGAGACCCAGCAGACGGACTATCCGAGCGTGGGCCCCGACCGCCCGGAGTACGAGCCGCGCGGCTGCCCGCGCGGCGCCGCGTTCTCCTGGTACACGTACTCGCCCACCCGGGTGCGCTACCCGTACATCCGCGGCGTGCTCGTGGAGATGTACCGGGAGGCGAAGGCCCGGCTGCACGATCCGGTGCTCGCGTGGGCCGACATCCAGGCCGACCCGGAGCGCCGCCGCAGGTATCAGCAGGCCCGCGGCAAGGGCGGTCTGGTGCGGGCCACCTGGGACGAGGCCGTGGAGATCATCGCCGCGGCACACGTGCACACCATCAAGACGTACGGGCCCGACCGGATCGCCGGCTTCTCCCCCATTCCCGCGATGTCGATGGTGTCGCACGCGGCGGGGGCCCGCTTCCACTCGCTGATCGGCGCCCCGATGCTGTCGTTCTACGACTGGTACGCGGACCTGCCGGTGGCCTCGCCGCAGGTGTTCGGCGACCAGACCGACGTACCCGAGTCGGGTGACTGGTGGGACGCCGCGTACCTGATGATGTGGGGCTCCAATGTGCCCGTCACCAGGACGCCGGACGCGCACTGGATGGCCGAGGCGCGCTATCGCGGGCAGAAGGTCGTGGTCGTCGCGCCCGACTACGCGGACAACGCGAAGTTCGCCGACGAGTGGCTGCACCCGCATCCGGGGACGGACGGCGCGCTCGCGCTCGCCATGGGGCATGTGGTCCTCAAGGAGTTCTTCGTCGACCGGCAGACGCCGTTCTTCACGGACTACGTCAAGAAGTTCACCGACCTGCCGTTCCTCGTGACGCTGGAGGAGAAGGACGGCGCGTACGTGCCGTCGAAGTTCCTGCGCGCCACCGACCTCGGGCAGGGCGGCGAGGGCGCCGAGTGGAAGACCGCGGTGCTCGACGAGGCGACCGGGCAGCCGGTCGTTCCGAACGGTTCGCTGGGCTTTCGCTGGACCGAGTCCGGCAAGGGCAAGTGGAACCTCGAACTGGGCAATATCCAGCCGAAGTTGAGCCTGCACGACTCCGACATCGCGGGTGGCGTCGAAGTACTCCTCCCCCGCTTCGACACCGACGGCGGCACGCACGGGCAGGGCCGCGGCGAGGTCGTGCGGCGCGGGGTGCCGGCGACCCGGCTCGGCGGCCAGAGCGGACCGCTGGTGACGACCGTGTTCGACCTGCTGCTCGCACAGTACGGCGTCGGCCGCGAGGGCCTGCCGGGCCAGTGGCCCACCTCGTACGACGACGCGGAGACGCCCGGCACCCCGGCCTGGCAGGAGATCCACACCTCGGTCCCGGCCGCCAAGTGCGTAAAGATCGCGCGGGAGTTCGCGGGGACCGCCGAGAAGTCGCGCGGGCGCTGCATGATCCTGATGGGCGCCGGCACGAACCACTGGTTCCACTCGGAGACCACCTACCGGGGCTTCCTGTCGCTGTTGCAGCTCACCGGCTGCCAGGGCAGGAACGGCGGCGGCTGGGCGCACTACGTGGGCCAGGAGAAGTGCCGTCCGGTCACCGGCTGGGCCTCGCTGGCCTCCGCCAACGACTGGTCGCGGCCGCCCCGACAGATGATCGGCACCGGGTTCTTCTTCCTCAACACCGACCAGTGGCGCTACGACCGGTTCAGCGCGGACGTGCTCGCGTCGCCGCTCGGCAAGGGCGCCTTCGAGGGCATGACGGGCGCCGATGTGCTGGCCCTGTCGGCGCGTTCGGGCTGGATGCCCTCGTATCCGACGTTCGACCGCAGCTCGCTCGCGCTCGGCGCGCAGTCCGTGGAGGACACGGTCGCCGAACTCAAGGCGGGCTCACTGAAGTTCGCGTGCGAGGACCCGGACGCGCCGGAGAACTGGCCGCGCGTGATGACGCTGTGGCGGGCGAACCTGCTGGGCTCGTCCGCGAAGGGCGCCGAGTACTTCACCAAGCACCTGCTGGGCACGCACTCCTCGCTGCGCGCGGAGGAGGCCTCCCCCGAGGAGCGCCCCACGACGGTGACCTGGCACGACGAGGCCCCCGAGGGCAAGATCGACCTGCTCACCTCGCTCGACTTCCGGCAGACGTCCTCGACGCTCCTGTCGGACGTGGTGCTGCCCGCCGCGACCTGGTACGAGAAGCACGACATCGCCTCCACGGACATGCACCCGTACGTGCACTCCTTCACCCCGGCCGTGGACCCGCCGTGGCAGGCGCGCAGCGACTTCGACACGTTCAAGGCGCTCGCCCACAAGCTCAGCGAGCTGTCGGCCCAACACCTGGGTGTGCAGACGGACTTGGTGGCCACGCCGCTCCAGCACGACACCCCCGGGGAGATCGCGCAGCCCGGCGGCGTCGTCCTCGACTGGCGCAAGGGCGAGTGCGAGCCGGTGCCCGGCAAGACCATGCCGAACCTCACCGTGGTCGAGCGCGACTACACGGCGATCGGAGCGAAGTTCACCGCGCTCGGCCCGCTCGTCGAGCAGCTGGGCCTGCCTGCGAAGGGCATCGCGCTCAAGCCCGACCAGGAGGTCACGGAGCTGCGCGAGCGCAACGGCACCGTGCGCGGAGGACCGGCCGACGGCCGCCCCTCCCTGGACACGGCGGTCAAGGCGGCGAACACCATCCTCGCCCTGTCCGGCACCACCAACGGCCGCCTCGCCACGCAGGGCTTCCACACTCTTGAGGCCCGTACGGGGCAGGAGATGGCGCACCTGTCCGCCGAGCACGAGGGCAAGCGCATCACGTACGCGGACACGCAGGCCGCGCCCGTCCCGGTGATCACCTCGCCGGAGTGGTCGGGCAGCGAGTCCGGCGGGCGCCGCTACACCGCATTCACGCTCAACACCGAACACCTCAAGCCCTGGCACACCCTGACGGGACGTCAGCACTTCTTCATCGACCACGACTGGATGCACGAGCTGGGCGAGTCGATGCCGATCTACCGGCCACCGCTCGACATGAACCGGCTGTTCGGCGAGCCACGGCTCGGCCCTGACGGGGAGAAGGAGGTGACGGTCCGTTACCTCACCCCGCACAACAAGTGGTCCATCCACTCCGAGTACCAGGACAACCTGTTCATGCTGGCGCTGTCCCGCGGCGGCCAGTCCATCTGGATGTCCCCGCAGGACGCCGAGTCGATCGGCGTCAAGGACAACGACTGGATCGAGGCCGTGAACCGCAACGGCGTCGTCGTCGCCCGCGCGATCGTCTCCCACCGCATGCCGGCGGGCACGGTCTACATGCACCACGCGCAGGAGCGCACCGTCAACGTGCCCAAGGCGGAGACGACGGGAAAGCGCGGCGGCATCCACAACTCGCTCACCCGGCTGATCCTCAAGCCGTCCCATCTCATCGGCGGCTACGCGCAGTTGAGCTGGGCGTTCAACTACCTCGGCCCGACCGGCAACCAGCGCGACGAGGTGACGGTCATCCGCCGCCGCTCGCAGAAGGTGGAGTACTGACGCATGCGCATCATGGCTCAGGTCGCGATGGTCATGAACCTCGACAAGTGCATCGGCTGCCACACCTGCTCGGTCACCTGCAAGCAGGCGTGGACCAACCGCAACGGCATGGAGTACGTCTGGTTCAACAACGTCGAGACCCGCCCGGGGCAGGGCTATCCGCGCCGCTACGAGGACCAGGAGAAGTGGCGCGGCGGCTGGGAGCTGAACAAGAAGGGCGCCCTGAAGCTGAAGGCGGGCGGCCGGTTCAAGAAGCTCGCCGGGATCTTCTCCAACCCCAAGCTCCCTGAAATCAAGGACTACTACGAACCCTGGACCTACGACTACAAGAACCTCACCGACGCCCCGCTCGGCGACGACTACCCGGTCGCCGAGCCCCGCTCCCTCATCAGCGGCAAGCCGATGAAGATCGAGTGGTCCTCGAACTGGGACGACAACCTCGGCGGCGCGACCGAGCACGGCGATCTCGACCCGATGGTGGCGAAGACCCGCGAACAGGCCGCGGAGAAGGTCAAGTTCCAGTTCGAGCAGACCTTCATGTTCTATCTGCCGCGGATCTGCGAGCACTGCCTCAACCCGTCGTGCGTCTCGTCCTGCCCGTCCGGCGCGATGTACAAGCGGGTGGAGGACGGCATCGTCCTCGTCGACCAGGACTCGTGCCGCGGCTGGCGGATGTGCGTGACCGGCTGCCCGTACAAAAAGGTGTACTTCAACCACCGCACCGGCAAGGCCGAGAAGTGCACACTCTGCTATCCGCGCCTTGAGGTGGGCCTGCCGACGGTCTGCTCCGAGACGTGTGTGGGGCGGCTCAGATATCTGGGTGTCATCCTCTACGACGCCGACAAGGTGACGCAGGCCGCCTCCTCGCCCAACGAACACGACCTGTACGAGGAGCAGTTGGGCATCTTCCTCGACCCGGAGGACCCGGCGGTGCAGCGGGCCGCCGAGGAGGCGGGCATCCCGTACGACTGGATGGAGGCGGCGCGCCGCTCGCCCGTGCACGCGCTCATCAGCAAGTACAAGGTGGCGCTTCCGCTGCATCCGGAGTACCGGACGATGCCGATGGTCTGGTACATCCCGCCGCTCTCCCCCGTCGTCGACGCGCTCACCGAGACCGGGCACGACGGCGAGGACCACGCCAACCTGTTCGGCGCGATCGACACCCTGCGCATCCCGCTGGAGTACCTGGCGGAGATCTTCACGGCCGGTGACACCAAGCCGGTGCGCGCATCCCTGGAGAAGCTGGCCGCGATGCGCTCGCACATGCGGGCCATCAACCTCGGTGACCTCCCGGACAGTTCGATCGCCGAGTCCATCGGCATGTCACCGTACGAGATCGAGGAGATGTACCGGCTGCTCGCCATCGCCAAGTACGAGGACCGGTACGTGATCCCGACCGCCGCGGTCGGCGACGCGCAGCGTCTGGAGGAGTCGGCGCTGCCGTCGGACACCTGCTCGCTCGACCACGAGGGCGGGCCCGGCATGGGCGGCGAGGGTCCCTTCGGCGGCGACTCCGGGTCGACGGTCGCGGACGGCCGCAAGCTGCTGCCCGTCGTCTCCGTCGAGAACTTCCAGCTCAGCAAGGAACGTCAGACCGCGGACAGTACTGCCGCCATCGACAAGGAGGACAGCTGATGACGGACCGGACCTCCCTGCTTCTTCAGGCGTCCGCGCTGTGTCTCACGTACCCCGACGAGGAGTTCTACCGGCGGCTCCCGCTGATCCGCGCGGCGGCGCCGCCGCTCGCGCCCTTCGTCGAGCACGCCGAGGCCACGCCGATGCAGGACCTGGCGGCCCACTACGTCCAGGTCTTCGACTTCAAGAACCGGCACAGCCTGTACCTGACGTGGTGGCGCGACGGCGACACCCGGCGGCGCGGCATGTCCCTGGTGCGGATGAAGGAGGTCTACCGGGAGCACGGCATGGAGTTCACCGGCGAGGAGCTCCCGGACTTCCTGCCCGCCGTACTCGAGTTCTCCGCGCAGGAGGGCACGTTCCTGCTGGAGGACAACCGGGCCGGCCTGGAGCTGCTGCGGTTCGCCCTCACCGACCACGGCACCCCGTACGCCACCGTCCTCAACGCGGTGTGCGCCGCCCTGCCGGGCCCCTCCCCCAAGGACCGGGCCGAGGCGCAGGCGCTCGCCCGGTCGGGGCCGCCCCAGGAGAACGTCGGCCTCGAACCCTTCGCACTCCCCCTCCTCGAAACGGAGCACGCCAGGTGAACACGGCGATCTGGGGCGTCCTGCCCTACGTAGCGTTCGTCCTGCTGATCGCGGGCACCGTCTGGCGCTACCGCTACGACAAGTTCGGCTGGACGACGCGCTCGTCGCAGGTCTACGAGTCGAAGCTGCTCAACATCGCGTCACCGATGTTCCACTACGGCATCCTCTTCGTGCTCGTGGGACACATCGTCGGCCTGTTCATCCCGGAGTCCTGGACCGAGAAGGTGGGCGTCAGCGAGCACACGTACCACATGTTCTCGCTGATCGGCGGCACCTTCGCGGGCGTGCTCGCGCTCGTGGGCATCGCGATGCTGGTCTACCGGCGGCGCACCAAGGCGCCGGTGCTGCGTGCCACGACGCGCAACGACAAGGCCATGTACGTGTTCCTGCTCGGCGCCCTCGTCCTCGGCATGGTCGCCAAGCTCGCGCACTCCGGCGGCAGCGGCTACGACTACCGGCAGACCATCGCCCCGTGGTCGCGCAGCCTGTTCACGCTGAGCCCCGATGTGGCGCTGATGGACGGGGTGCCCGTGCTCTATCAGATTCACGCGGTAGTGGGCATGCTACTGATTGCGCTGGTACCGTTCACCCGGCTCGTGCATATGTTCAGCGCGCCGGTGCAGTACCTGTTCCGCCCGTACGTCGTCTACCGCAGCCGCGACCCGCGGCGCCTCGGCGCACGCCCGGAGCGTCGGGGTTGGGAGCGCACCGGCTCCTAACTCCTGGGGGGACGTACCAAGGTGAGTGAACGTCGCCCCGCGCCCACCGTCGGCCAGGTCGTCCTCGGCCGCAGGCTGCGTGACCTGCGCGAGGCCCGCGGACTCAAGCGCGAGGAGGCGGCCCGGCCGCTGCGGGTGGCGAGCGCGACGATCCGCCGGATGGAGACCGCCGAGGTCGCCCTCAAGATCCCCTACGTGCAGATGCTGCTCGAGCAGTACGAGGTGCCGGAGCGGGAGATCGAGGCCTTCGTGGCGCTCGCCGAGGAGGCGAACCTGCCGGGCTGGTGGCAGCGGTTCCACGACGTGCTCCCCGACTGGTTCAGCCTGTACGTCAGCCTGGAGGGCGCGGCCTCGATGATCCGCGCCTACGAGCCGCACTTCGTGCCCGGCCTGTTGCAGACGGAGGCGTACGCGCGGGCCGTCTTCGACGCCGGCACGGTGGGCCGCTCCCGCCCCGACGAGGTCGACCGGCACATCGACCTGCGGATGGCCCGGCAGTCGCTGCTCGACCGGGAGGACTCGCCGCACCTGTGGGTCGTCATGGACGAGACGGTGCTGCGGCGCCCGCCCGGCGGCCCCGGCGTGCTGCGCGGCCAGCTCGACCGGCTGATCGCGGAGGCGGCGCGCCCGAACGTGACGCTCCAGATGGCCGAGTTCGCCACGGGGCCGCACCCCGGCACGTTCGGCCCGTTCTCGCTGTTCCGCTTCCCGGTCAGGGAGCTGCCGGACATGGTCTACAGCGAGTACGTGACCGGGGCCCTGTACCTGGACGCGCGGGACGAGGTCGGCATGCATCTGGAGGTCCTCGACCACCTGGTGGCACAGGCGGCCGGGGCCGCGCGGACGCTGGAGATCCTGCACGAGGCGCGGGACGCGCTGGGCTGACGGGCCCGCCGCCCCTAAGAGGACTTGTTGTTGTCGTCGTCGACGATCTCGGCGTCGACCACGTCGTCGTGGGCGTCCTTGTCCGTGGACCGCTGCTCGCCCGACGGCGGCGCGTCCTCCTGGGACGAGGCGGCCGCCTGGTACATCGCCTGCCCCATCCGCTGGCTGACCTCGGCGAGCTTCCTTGAGCCCTCGCGCAGCTCCCGGATGTCGGCCTCCTTGGACTCCAGGGTGGTTTTCAACTCCCTTATGGCGTCCTCGACTTCGGTCCGTGAGTCGGCGGGGACGCGCTCCTCGTTGTCCCGCAGGAAGCGCTCCGTCTGGTAGACGAGCTGCTCCGCCTCGTTGCGGACCTCGGCCGCCTCGCGGCGTGTGCGGTCCTCCTCGGCGTGCGCCTCGGCCTCCCGCATCATCCGGTCGATCTCGTCCTTCGGCAGCGCCGAGCCGCCGGTCACCGTCATCTTCTGCTCGCGCCCCGTGGCGAGGTCCTTCGCGCCGACGTGCATGATCCCGTTGGCGTCGATGTCGAAGGTGACCTCGATCTGCGGCACGCCGCGCGGCGCCGGGGGCAGTCCCGTCAGATCGAAGACGCCCAGCTTCTTGTTGTAGGCGGCGATCTCCCGTTCGCCCTGGAAGACCTGGATGCCGACGGAGGGCTGGTTGTCGGCGGCGGTCGTGAAGATCTCCGAACGGCGGGTGGGAATGGTCGTGTTGCGCTCGATGAGCTTCGTCATCACGCCGCCCTTGGTCTCGATGCCGAGGGACAGCGGGGTGACGTCCAGCAGCAGCACGTCCTTCACGTCGCCGCGGATCACCCCGGCCTGGTACGTGGCGCCGACGGCCACGACCTCGTCGGGGTTGACGCCCTTGTGCGGGTCCTTGCCGGTGAGTTCCTTGACGAGGCCGGTGACGGCGGGCATCCGCGTGGACCCGCCGACCAGGATGACGTGGTCGATGTCCTTCAGCTCGACGCCCGCGTCCTTGACCGCCTGGTGGAAGGGCTTCTTGCAGCGGTCGAGCAAGTCACCGGTGAGTTCCTGGAGTTGGGCGCGCGTCAGCTTCTCGTCCATGTGCAGGGGGCCCGCGGCGGAGGCCGTGATGTAGGGCAGGTTGATGTTCGTCTCGCTCGACGAGGACAGCTCGATCTTGGCCTTCTCGGCGCCCTCGCGCAGCCGCTGCACGGCCATCTTGTCGCCGGCGAGGTCGATGCCGTGGGCGTTCTTGAACTGCCGTACGAGGTGGTCGACGATCCGCTGGTCCCAGTCGTCGCCGCCGAGCTGGGTGTCGCCGTTGGTGGCCTTGACCTCGATGACGCCCTCACCCATCTCCAGCAGCGAGACGTCGAAGGTGCCGCCGCCCAGGTCGAAGACGAGGACCGTCTGCTCGTCGCCCTTGTCGAGGCCGTACGCGAGCGCCGCGGCGGTCGGTTCGTTGACGATGCGCAGCACCTTCAGGCCCGCGATCTCGCCGGCCTCCTTCGTGGCCTGGCGCTGCGCGTCGTCGAAGTAGGCGGGCACGGTGACGACGGCGTCGGTGACGTCCTCGCCGAGGTACGACTCGGCGTCGCGCTTGAGTTTCTGCAGGACGCGGGCGGAGAGCTCCTGGGCGCTGTAGCGGTGACCGTCGATGTCGCCGGTGTCGGGGAAGTGCCAACTCCCGTCGCCCATATGGCGTTTGACGGAGCGTGCGGTGCGCTCGACGTTCGTCACGGCCTGCCGCTTGGCGACCTCGCCGACCAGCACCTCGGCGCTCGACGTCCTGGCGAAGGCGACGATCGAGGGGGTGGTGCGCGCGCCCTCCGCGTTGGCGATGACGGTGGGTTCACCGCCCTCCAGGACGGCCACCACCGAGTTCGTCGTACCGAGATCGATACCTACCGCACGCCCCATGACGCGTCCCCTTTTCCGCTTTCTCCGCGAAGGCCCGCTCACGTCCGGATCCAGCACAGGGCGTGAGCGGGCCTACGTCAAGAGCGCGGACGCTCAGCCGCCCAGCTTGGCGGTGAGGGTGATCGTCGTGCCGGTGAGCGCCTGGCTCACGGGGCAGTTCTTCTTGGCGTCCTCGGCCGCGGCCTGGAAGCCCTGCTCGTCGAGGCCGCCCACCGTGCCCTCGACGGTGAGGTGGATGCCGGTGATGCCCTCGCCCGGCTGGAACGTCACGTCCGCGGAGGTGACCAGCTTGGTGGGCGGGGTGCCCGCGCCGGTCAGCCCGTTGGAGAGCGCCATGGAGAAGCACGAGGAGTGCGCGGCGGCGATCAGCTCCTCCGGGCTGGTCTTGCCGTTCGCCTCCTCCGCGCGGGACGGCCAGGACACCGGCTGCTGCCCGATGCCGGACGAGTCGAAGGTGACGGTGCCGTTGCCCTCGAACAGGTTGCCTTCCCACACGGTGTGCGCGGAGCGCGTGGTTGCCACGGTGGTTCCTTTCCGTTTCGGGATACTTCGGACCCCCATCCGACCACATCCGGCGCTCCTGTGGCACGCCACCATGGCCGGAAAACACGCTGGGCAAGTCGGCACGGCGGTGACACTTTGAGGCCTCCCGCCCAGGGGGGTCCTACGGGGATTCGCAGGGGGTCTCACCATGCGCATGATCTACGCGGACCGCGGTCCGTCACCACTCGAAACCGGCAAGCCCGGCGCGACCGACCGGGACTCGACGTTCGGCTGGTGGGGTGCGTTCAGCATCCAGAAGTTCGTCAACCAGAGCCCGCTGTCCCACACACACGCGGACGCGACCGGCTGGCTCGCCTACCTCCAGCAGTTCTACGACCGCAACTTCTGGTTCGCCGACAGCGGCGCCCAGGTGTGGGCGTACGAGGAGACGTACGACAACTGGCAGGACCGGTACGGCATCGACGCCGTCACGGCCGTGTACCACTCGGGGCACGGCGGCATGGACGGCAACGGCGTGTTCTTCGCGCCGCTCGGCGCCAAGTGGGACAACCGCTCGGACGCGATCTCCAACCGGATGGCATTCGGCAACGAGAAGGCCAACTACGTGTTCTGGTCGACGTGCACCTCGCTGCGCGTCCTCGACGGGCACTCCCCCATCCGTACCTGGGCGGGGCCCAACCTCGGTTCCCGGATGATCTTCGGGTTCGAGACGATCAGCATCGACAGCCCGGACTACGGCAAGAAGTTCTGGGAGAAGTGGCGGGCCGGGCAGACGTTCTGCGACGCGTGGCTGAACGCGAGCTGGGACATCTACCACGGTCAGGCGCCGTCGGTGTGCGCCACCGGGGCGACCCAGGCCGAGGCGCAGAACCGGCTGAACTCGGAGCGCAACTTCTACCGGGAGCACGTGCCGGACAACTGGTACGTGTGGCGCTGGTACTACGCGCGCCAGGGCCTGCGCGATCCGCTGACGCAGGCGCCGCAGAGCCCGCAGATCGTGCAGCTGGCGCCGCGCGACCCGAGCGCGGAGCTGGCGAAGCTCGGGCAGCTGGCGCACTTCCCGTCGGCGGCGCTGCAAGAGGTGCAGGTCGAGCGGCAGGGCGTGCTCAGCGCGAGCTCGGGCGACCGGTACGTGTCGACGGCGCCGCAGGCCGTGCGCTGGGTGAAGCTCGCCGAGGCCAACCACCGCAACACGCGGCAGCTGGAGACCGAGCGGGCCGTCGAGATCGCGCGGCGGTACGCGCAGGAGCACGCGGACGGCGTCGAGCTGGTCGTGGACGGTGTGCACGACCTGATGCAGAACAGCGGCAAGAAGGACGGCTCGCAGATCGGTGAGCCGGTCTCCCTGCAGACGCACGTCACGTTCCGGCAGGCCTTCGACGGCGTACCGGTGATCACGCCGGGCCGCGGCGAGTTCCGCGTCGCGCTCGACAACGACGGCACGGTCGTCCAGGCGACCCTGTCGACGCGTACCCCGACGGGCGACACCCGCACCCCGGCCTCGGCGGTCGCACCGCCTTCCGGCAAGGGCCAGCAGGCGCTCGCCTCGCCCGGTTCGCGCGACCCGCGCCAGGCGCTCGACGAGGCGCAGCGGCGGCGGATCGGCCATCTGAGCGCGATGGCCGCCGACGGTGGACGGTCGGCGGCCGACATCGAGGCCGAGCTGGAGATCAGGGACGTACCCGGGTCCCTCGAGGTCGGTTACGAGATCGAGGGCAACGAGGCGTTCCCGGCCGCCCGCAAGCTGATCGAGATCGGCTCGCGGGACAGCATGTTCAAGACACAGCGCTGGGTGGTCGCGCCGATCGCCAGGTAAGGGAACGACGGGCGTCGTGTCAGTGGGTGGCGGTCCGCTTCTTGCGGGCCGCCATCCACGCGTAGACGAGGACGCCGACGAACAGGAAGATGACCCCCTGGTAGACCGCCGCGTAGCCGGCGCCGCCGACCAGCCACATCGAGAAGCCGAACGCGGCGAGCGCGAGCGTCATGTCGCGCGCGAGGCGGCCCCTGCTCACCCGGTGGCCCTGGCCCGACAGCAGGAAGTAGATCTGCGCGGCGGTGGCGAGGAGGTACGGGACCGTCGCCGTGAACGTCGTGATGAGCACGAGGGACTCGAAGACGCCCTCGGAGCCCGCCGTGTAGTTGTAGATGGTCAGCAGCGAGGCGAGGACGACGCCGACGAGCACGCCGAACGTCGGGACGCCGCGCTTCTTGCGGGCGAACGCGGCCGGGAACAGGCCGTCCTTCGCGGGGGCGTACGGGGCCTGCGCGGAGAGCAGCGTCCAGCCGTTGAGCGCGCCGAGGATCGAGACGACCGCGGCGATGGCGACCGCCGTGCCGCCCCAGGTGCCGCCGAACATCACGTTGACGGAGTCGGTCATCGGCGCGGTGGAGTCCACCAGCTTGTCGTGGGCGACGGTGCCGAAGACGGAGACCGTGCACAGCAGGTAGACGAGGGCGGCGAGCGCGGTGCCGAGGACGGTGGCGCGGCCGACGTTGCGCTCCGGGTCGCGGACCTCGCCCGCGCTCATGGAGGCGGACTCGACGCCCAGGTAGCTGAAGAGCAGGATCGCGGCGGACGCCGAGATCGCGCCGACCGGGGAGCCGCCGTCCGCCTGGAACGGGCCGAGGTTGTCGGCGTCGAAGAAGAACAGTCCGCCGATGGCGACGAGCACCAGCGGCGCGAACTTCAGGACGGTGGAGACGAGCTGGACGGCGCCGACGTAGCGGGTGCCGGCGAGGTTGGCGAGCGCGGGCAGCCACTGGCAGGCAAGCGCCGCGACGATCGTCCAGAACGTCGATCCGTGGATCGGCAGGAGCACATTGAGGTAGCCGACGGCGGCGACGGCGAGCGCCGCGTTCGACACCCACGACGTGATCCAGTAGCTCCACGCGGCGAGGAACCCGGCGAAGTCGCCGAAGGCCTCACGGGCGTAGACGTAGGGGCCGCCGGTCTGCGGGTGCCGCTTCGCGAGCCGTCCGAAGACGAGCGCGAGGGCGATGGCGCCGACCGTCAGGACGCCGAAGGCGACCAGCGAGATCGTGCCGTACGGGGCCACGGACGCGGGCAGCAGGAAGATGCCGCCACCGATGATGTTGCCCATGACGAGGGCCGTCGCGATGGGGAGACCGAACCTGCGGGCGTGCTTGCTGCTCTGGTTCTGGTCCTCGTCCGCTGCCGGCGCCGTCTCGGGAGCGGGGGCAGTCCCGGTGTCGAGCATGGGGGGAAGTGCCTCTCGATTGTGCTGGGCCACCGCGGGATCGCCGGATGGCGGGGCCCATGGTCCGGTGGCCTCCCACCGCGCTCCAAATCAGGCGGAATTGTCCTGCGGCTCGGGGGGCGTGGCCGCAAAAGATCCACCGCCGGGGCCGCGTCGGAGGGAATTCTCCACGGGCCGTTCCAGGGGCTTCTTCGCAGGTCGGTCCAGGTGCGGCGGTGTCGCCTCCATTGGGATCTGCGGTCCGTTGCCCTCGGTCAGCCAGCGGCGCAGGACCCGGTGGACCTGCTCGGCGCCGACCAGCGTTTCGCCATCCGGCACCGGCTCGGACAGTTCCGCCGGGGCGAGCAGGAAGGGGCGGCTCTGGGCGCCGCCGAGGCCGCCGTGCGAGCCGATCTGCTCCTCGAACGCGAGGACCTCGCCGTCCACCGGGTCGTACATGGAGTTGACCATGATGTCGGCGGTGTGCGGGAAGGAGTCGGTGCGGCGCACGGCGTCGGCGGCGCCGGGGCCGAAGTCGGCGAGCGGGCCCGCGCCGTCGGCCAGCTCGGCGATCGGCACCTCGGCGCCCCGGGCCCCGAGCACGAGCGCGCCGTGCTCCTCGCTGCGTACGAGGAGGAAGCCGATGCCGGGATGGTTGGCGAGGGTCGCGAGGAGGGCGGGGTTGCGGGCGTCGATCTCCTCGCGGGTCATGCGGTGCGGGACATCGGGGAAGGAGACGAGGCCGAGGTTGCCCGAGGCCAGCACGACGGGTTCGCTGCGCTTGCCCTTGCCGGCGGTCTCCTCGACGGGCCGGTGCAGCGCGGCCCGCACGGCGGCGCGGGCCTCGGCGCCGCTGCGGGTGCGCCCCGCCTTGCGCGGCACGGGCAGCCCGCAGCCCGCGCGCACGAGGTCCTGGAGGGTGAGCCCGTAGCGGCCGCGGAAGGTCTCGCCGGGGCTCTGCCCGTGGTCGGAGAGGACGACGATGCGGTACGGGCGCGGCGCGTGCTCGGCGACCTTGACGAGCAGGGCGAGCGAACGGTCGAGGCGTTCGAGCACCTTCTCGGCGTCGCGGCCGAACGGGCCGGAGTGGTGCGCCACCTCGTCGTAGGCGACGAGGTCGGCGTAGACGGCGCTGCGGCCCGCGAGCATGTCGCCGATGACGGCCGCGACGACGACGTCCCGCTCGACGACGGTCGCGAACGCGCGGATGAACGGGTACAGGCCGCCGCGCCCCATCCGCGGCCGCTCCTTGCGCAGGCGGGACCGTGTGGACTGGCCGATCTCGCGGCCGACCTCGGCGAAGAAGGACAGCGCGGTACGGACGGCGTTCGCCGGGTCGGAGAAGTACGCGAAGTATCCGGCGCGCGAACGGTTCTCCTTGCCGCGCCGGGCGGCGACCGACAGCACGAGCGCGACCTGTTCGGCACCGCCGCTGAAGAGGTTGCCGCGGCTGGCGCCGTCGACGGTGAGCAGTCCGCCGTCGCCGGTGTGGGCGACGGCGCGGCGCTGGAGTTCGGCGGCGCTGGTGGGCCGGTTGGACACCTGGGTCTCGCCGGTGTCCTTCTCGTACCAGCGGAAGGCCGGCACGTCGTAATTGGAGCCGTGCAGGATGCCGAGCTGGCTGGCGCCGGTCTGGCTCGACCAGTCGGTGCGCCACGGGGTGAGGCGGTGGCCGCCGTCGCGCAGCCACGCGCCGACCGTCGGCATGACGTCGTCACGGGCGGCGCGGCTCAGCACCTCGTGGCCGACGCCGTCGAGCTGGATGAAAACGGTGCCGGAGGTGGGCGGGCAGGCCGCGGTGTCGTCGGAGTCCCTGCGGCGTCTGCGGTCGGCCAGCCGGTACAGGCGCCTGCGGTACGCGTCGTCGTCCCGGACGGCCAGCGCACCACCGGCCGCGGACGCCACGGCCGACATGACCGCCGCCACGACGACCGCGGTCTCGGGTCCCGCCTCTCCCCTGCCGTCCGGGATCATGTGCAGCGCGATGAGCAGCAGGGCGCCGTTGAGGAAGAACACGACGAGGCCGAGGACGAGCGCGGGGACGAGCAGCAGGGCGCGGACGAGGATCGGCCAGACGAGGGCCGAGAGCAGGGCGAAGGCGGCGGCGCCGAGGGCGGCGGTGACGGCGACGCGGGTCATGCTGTCGCCGTCGTCGGACGTGAGCTTGAAGTCGGGCAGGAGCCCGGCGAGGATCATCATCGTGACCGTGCAGGCCGCCCAGACGGCCACCGATCGCCAGGCGGTGCTTCCGGCCCGCCTCCACCACCGGCCTCCGGCCACGGTTCGGCTCCCTTCTTTGGTCACGTGCTGGTCAGGGTTTCATACCGTTTGCCCGGAGACGGTGTTACGGCCACGGGGCTCCGCCCCGGACCCCGCTGCTCAATCGCCGCAGGGGCTTGAAATACCCACTCCCGCGGGGCTTGGGCCATCAAGCACCGTGAGGCCTGATCCAACAGAGCTAGCAGCCGTCGTATCCCGCCGTCGGCATCGACAAGCGGCGGTGGACCCTGGCCTTCATCTGCGCGTCGTAGGACGGTTCCGCCAGGCCCGCCGTTTCCAGGCGGATGCCGCGCCGCGCGCACTCCGCGGAGAACGCGTCGACCGAGCGCAGGGCCGCCCGCAGGACCCGCTCGCAGGGGGCGACGAACACGTCGACGAGGCCCGCGTCGACGTCCGCCCACAGAACCTCGTGGTCGGGGCGGACGGAGTGGACGAGGAGTTCGCGGGTGACCACATAGCCGCGCTCCGCGGCCCAGCGCGCGCACATGGCGTGCTGGCTGCGCGAGTCCACCAGGAAGGGGTCGGCGTCCAGCTCCTCCAGCGGGATCAGGCTGGCGATCGCCGCGACCCGCACCGCGTCGCCGCTCCCGTCGGATGCCCCCATGCGTCCCCCCTCACCACAGCTTTCGGCGTCGACCCTACTCCTGCACGTAGGCTCAAGGGAGTCGCCCGAAGGAGCACAAGGAGGAGCGCGTGCCGGTGGAGATCACCTGGTGGGGTCATGCCACCTGCACCGTCGAGGACGCAGGCACGCGTGTTCTGACCGATCCGCTCTTCGCCCGGCGCCTCGCCCATCTGCGCCGACGGCGTGGCGCGCCGCCGCCTCCGCGCGCGGCCGAGGCGGACGTCGTCCTCGTCTCCCACCTGCACGCCGACCACCTGCACGTGCCCTCGCTCGGCCGGCTCGCGCCCGGCACCCGGGTGCTCGTGCCGAAGGGCGCCCCGCGCGCGGTCCCGGCGCTGCGCAAGCTCAGCACGTTGAAGATCATCGAGGTGGAGGCGGGCGAGCGCGTCGAGGTGGGGCGGGTCGCGATCGAGGCGGTGCGCGCCGAGCACGACGGGCGCAGGCTCCCCGTCGGCCCGCACACGGCCCCCGCGCTCGGCTACGTCGTGAGCGGCGAGGCCCGTACGTACTTCGCGGGCGACACCGGGCTCTTCGACGGCATGGCGGAGGCCGTGGGCGAGGTCGACGTGGCGCTGCTCCCGGTCGGCGGCTGGGGTCCGTACCTCGGCTCCGGGCATCTCGACGCGGGCCGGGCCGCCGAGGCGCTGGCCCGGATCGCGCCGCGCAGCGCGGTGCCCGTGCACTACGGGACGTACTGGCCGATCGGCATGGACGCGGTGCGGCCGCACGAGTTCCACGCGCCGGGCGACGAGTTCGTCCGGCAGGCGGCGCTGCGGGCGCCCGGCGTGGCGGTGCACCGGCTCGACCAGGGCGAGAGCGTACGACCGGAGGTGGCCGGATGAGACGGCCCGGAGCCCCACGGTCGGGAGCGCGCCGGTGATGCTCTCCGCGGCGACCCAGGTGCCGCCCGAGACGACCCAACAGGCCGTCGGCTACCCCTCGTTGTTCCTGCTCGTCTTCTTCGGGGCGCTCGTACCGATCATCCCGACCGGCGCGCTCGTGAGTTCCGCGGCGGTCGTCGCGTTCCACCACAGCTCGCCGCTCTCACTGCTGCTCGTCTTCGCGGTGTCCGCGCTCGCCGCGTTCCTCGGCGACATCGCCCTGTACTGGCTGGGGCGGCGCGGCATGGGCTCCAAGAACGGGTCGAAGTGGCTGGAGGCGATCCGCTCGCGGGCCCCGGAGGAGCGGCTCGCGCAGGCGCAGGGGAAGCTCGACGACCACGGGGTGATGGTGCTCGTGCTGTCCCGTCTGGTGCCCGCCGGGCGGATCCCCGTGATGCTGGCCTGCCTGATGGCGAAGATGCCGCTGCGGCAGTTCGCCCGCGGCAACGCCCCGGCGTGCCTCGCCTGGGCTGCGACGTACCAGGTCATCGGCATCCTCGGCGGCTCCCTCTTCCCGGAGCCGTGGCAGGGCGTCGTCGCGGCGATCGCGCTGACGGTGCTGATCAGCGCGGTGCCGAGTGCTTGGCGCAAGCTGCGGGGGCGGGAGCCGGACGACCAGCAGGCGTAGCGTTGCGCCCGTCCGGCGTTGCGGTCGCGGGGCTCTGCCCCGGACCCCGCGCCTCAATCGCCGGCGGGGCTGGATCATGCCGAACCGGGCTTATGAGGTCAGGACGCGCGAGCCGCCCACCGGAAGGTCCCACAGAGCCGTGCGCGGCAGGCCCGCCTTCTCCCAGGCGGCGCGGAGCCGGTGCAGCGGTTCGAGGACCGGCTCCGCGGAGAGCAGGAACGTCGCCCAGTGCATCGGCGCCATCCGCCGCGCGCCCACGTCCTGCGCCGCCCGCACCGCGTCCTCCGGGTCGCAGTGCACGTCTTTCAGCCACCAGCGCGGCTCGTACGCGCCGATGGGGAGCAGCGCCAGGTCGATGCCCGGGTAGCGGCGGCCGATCTGCGAGAACCAGTGGCCGTAGCCGGTGTCGCCCGCGAAGTAGATCCGCTGCCCGTCGGCGTCGGTGAGGACCCAGCCGCCCCACAGCGTGCGGCAGGTGTCGACGAGGCTGCGCTTGGACCAGTGGTGGGCCGGCACGAAGTCGAAGCGGACCCCCTTCAGCTCCGCCGCCTCCCACCAGTCCAGCTCCGTGACCCGCGTGAAGCCGCGCTGGGTGAACCAGCGGGCGAGTCCCGCCGGCACGAGGACCGGGGTGTCGCGCGGGAGTCTTTTGACGGTCGGCCAGTCCAGGTGGTCGTAGTGGTTGTGGCTGATGACGACGGCGTCGATACGGGGCAGCGCGCTCCAGGCGACGCCCGCGGGGGTGACCCTGGCCGGGGTGCCGAGGATCTTGCGGGACCAGACGGGGTCGGTGAGGACCGTGAGGCCGCCGATGCGGACGACCCAGCTGGCGTGCCCGACCCAGGTGACGGCCACCGTGCGGGCGTCGGCCCGGGGCAGCGGGCCCGGCTCGAAGGGCAGGTCGGGGATGTCGGTCAGGCTCTCGGCGGGCGGCCGCAGCGCGCCCTCGCGGGCGAATCTGGCGAAGGCCCGCAGCCCCGGCAGCGGTGCGGTCAGCCGGTGGGCGAAGGATTTGGGCCAGCGGCGCGGTACGTCCGGTGCTCCGGTGTCTCCCCCGCCGATCGGCCGCGGCTCGACGAGGGGCGGAGGGGAAGCGGTGGCATCGGCTCGCTGTACGGCCGACGGTGCTTCGGACGCCTGCGTCATCGCTCGGTCTCCCATCCTTCGCCTGCCGGTTCCCCGCCGATGGCGCGGAGCGTCGACTCCACCATGGTCAACAGCCGTGCGACATGCGGCAATTCCAAGGGCTCCGGTGAGGTGAGAGACGCCCTGCGTTCCTCGGGGGTTGACCCGAGCAGCGGTCCCGTCGACAGCCGCGCCCGCAGCGCGCCCTGCTCGTCGCCGAAACGGTGGCCGCCCGGGACGGGCATGCCCAGCCGCTCGCCGAGGAGGTCCTCCAGGTCCTGGGAGTCGCTGACGCCGAGCGCGGCGAGCCGGGGCCGCAGCTCCTCCAGGTCCATGTAGAGGTGCCGGCCGACCCGCGGCGGTCTGGCGAGGCCACCGATGCCGAGCACGGCGCGGTGCAGGGATTCGGCCACCCGCGCGTGCAGCGCCGCCCCTGCCGCGCGGCGCTCGGTGATCTCCTCCGGCTCGTTCAGGACGTACGTGGCCGCCGCGGCGACCGGCGCCGCGAGCAGCGCCCCGGTGGCGGTGAGGAAGTCGAGGACGCGGGCGCGCAGCCCGGCGCCGCGCTCGGTGCCGGGGAACCGGGCGCAGGCCGCGGGCAGCGAGGGCGGCAGGAACGCGCCGGTGAGGTCGGTCAGGACGGTGACGTCGCGGGGGTACATCTCGGCGGGGCTGAACAGGACGGGGTCCGCGCCCGGGTGCACGGTGTCCCGCCAGGTCTCGTCGCTGACCACGTGCAGCCCTTCGGCGGCGGCCGCCTCCACGGCCTCGTGCAGCACCTCGGGCGGCGGCACCGTCGCCGTCGGGTCGTCGGCCACCGACAGCACGAGCAGGCGCGGGTCGCCGCCCTCGGCTCTGACCCGGCGGACGGTCTCCAGGAAGGCCGTCGAGTCGGGGACGCCGCCGCATTCGGCGGGCGTCGGCACGTGGTAGACGGCGCGGCCCAGGAGCCGGGCCTGCGGCACCCACCAGGCCGAGCAGGGGCGCGGCACCAGCACGTCGCCGCCGAGCGCGGCGGTGAGGGCGAGCAGCAGCGGGGCCGCGCCGGGCGCCGCGCCGAGCTGCTCGCGTTCGGCGTCGAGGCCGCGGCGCCGCCAGTAGCCGCAGGCGGCCTCAAGGAGCGCGGGCGGCCCGCCGGGCGGCTCCGACGCCGGCCGCCCCGCGGCGCCCGCCGCGACGGCGGCCAGCTCGGGCAGCACCGGCAGGCCGGGCTCGGGCAGCGGCGGCCCGTACCGCACGGGGCCGCGGCCTTCGGGGGCCGGGGCCCGTGCGGCGCCGGGGCCCGGGGTCCTGGCCGTGGGTTCCGATCGCCGCATACTGCCTCCGTGCCGTCCGCTCGCTGTACGGGGCGGCCCGCCGTGGCACGGCGGGCCGCCGGGGCCTGCCCCCAGCGTCACACCTCGGCGGCCTGTCCGCGCGCGGCGCGGTCCGGACGGTCAGTCCGCCAGGGCGGTGAACTCGCGCTCCAGGCCGCGTCCGCGCCGCTCGACGACGGCGGAGGCGACGTCCGTCAGCTTCCGGTTCGTCGTCTGCGAGATTCGGCGCAGCACGGTGAACGCGTCGTCCGGGGCGCACCCCAGCACATGCATGACGATGCCGCAGGCCTGGTCCACGACGGGCCGTGAGCGCAGCGCCGAACCCAGCTGGTCGACCTCGGTGAGCGCCGCCTGGTAGGAGCGGTCGCGCACCAGACAGCTGGCGGCCAGGTCACCGAGGGCGCGGATCGGGCCGTGCGGCGCGGCCTCCAGGGAGCCGGGCCTGAAGCTGTACAGGCTGAGCGTGACCGTGAGGTCTCCGCTGCGGAACGGGATGGTGACGCTGGAGCGCACGCCGGAGTCCAGGGCGAGCGCCCGGTAGTCGGGCCAGCGCCGGTCGTTGAGCAGGTCGCTGGCGTCGACCGGGTCACCGCCCACCTCGGCCGCCGGTATGGGCCCGTCGCCGCAGCGGTCCTGCACGGAGACGAGCGCGGCGAGATCGGGGTGGGTCACCGCGGTCGGCCGCTCGTCGGTGCCGTCGCTCGCGGTGGCCACGGCACCGCAGCACTCCGCGGTGCACCGCAGCGCCCCTTCGGCGAGCTCCGAGAGCCGCCGGGCGGAGAGCCCCGACTCCGGGACCCCCAGAGCGTGTTGACCCAGCGTGACCGAATACCGTCCGACGTGGGCCGCGTCGTCGTTCTGCTCGACCGGCACGTTCTGTCGCATCGGGTTCAAGCCTCCTTGTCGGTTCGCTTCCCGTACCGGGCTCCCGAAAACGCGGGACGGGATACGTTCTCAGCATGGTGCAGGCGGAGGAATTCGATGAAGAGCTGGCGGACTTCGTGCGCCGGGTGGCCGAGTTGAAGGCGGCGCGCTCGGTGTCGACGGCGGAACTGCCCGCCGTCCTCGACGCCGCCCTCTTCGAACTCGACCACGTGGCGCGGAAGTTGTGGCCGCAGCCGCAGCAGGCCGAGCCGCCGGGCCCGAGCCGCAACGCGGCGGCCGACAAGCACGAGCACCAGCTGCTGCGCGCCGTCTTCCAGCGCCTCCCCCTGCCGGTGGCGCTCGTGGACCGCGAGGCGGTGGTGCGCCGCCTCAACTTCGCGGCGACGACCTTCACGGGCGTCCGCGCCGGATACGCGACGGGCCGGCCGATGACCGGGTTCCTGGCGCACGCCGACCGGGCCGCGTTCCGCTCGCAGGTCGCGGCGGTCGCCCGCGGCGAGGGCGACCGCGGTCTGACCGTGCATCTGCAGCAGAATCCGCACGCCCCCGTCCGCACGGTCCTCACGGGCCTGCGTCCGGGCACCGAGCGGCGCACCACGGTCCTCGCCATCCTGCAGCCCGCGGACGACGCCACCGTCAGGCCCGCGTCCGCGCGGCCCGCCCCGCCGGTCCCCGACCTCGCGGAGACGACCCGGCACGCCGCGCTCACCGACCTGCTCGACGCCATGGCCCGGGAACTCCTCGGCGGCCCGGTGGGCGACCCGGCCGAGACCCTGCGGCGCGCCGCCCAGGTCCTGCACGGCCGGTTCGCCGACTGGGTGGTGGCCGACAAGGGGGCGGCGAACCTGGAGCGTACGGCGGTACTCGGCGCGGACGACGAGGCCGTCCGGGACATCGCCGCGCAGAATCCGGCCGACAGTCCGCTCGTCGTCGAGGCGGCCCGCGGCGGCGCCCCCACGCTGCTCGTGCGCCCGGAGGACCTGCGGGCCCTGGGCGACGACGCGTCGGGGGCGCCGGTGCTGGTGCGTGCCGATGTCACCTCGCTGCTGTGCGTCCCGCTGATCCCCGCGCCCGGCGAACCGGTCCAGGGTGTGCTCACCCTGTTCCGGTCCGCGGGCCGCCTCGCCTTCTCGATGGCGGAGGCGAAGACGCTCGACATGATGGCCCGGCACATCGCGTTGGCGATGCGGAAGTAGGGCCTTCCGCCGGTACACGGTGCACGGTCCTACGCGGCGTCCGAGAGGACCTGGTCGCGCAGCCGGTCGCAGCAGCGGCTGATCAGGCGGGACACGTGCATCTGCGAGATGCCGAGCCGCTCGGCGATCCGGCTCTGTGTCATGTCGCCGAAGAACCGCATGTACAGGATCTCCCGCTCGCGTTCCGGCAGGGCCGCTATGCGCGGCTTGACGGCCTCGCGGTCGACGACGACGTCGAGCGCGGGGTCGGCGTCACCGAGCGCGTCGGACAGCGAGTAGCCGTCCTCGCTGCCGGGCAGCTCCGCGTCCAGCGAGAGCGCGGTGAAGCTCTCCAGCGCCTCCAGGCCGGTACGGGCCTCGTCCTCGGTCATGTTGGCGTGCTCGGCGATCTCCGCGAGCGTCGGGGCGCGCCCCGAGATGCTCGTGGACAGTTCGTGCTGTGCGAACCGGACCCTGTTGCGCAGGTCCTGGACGCGGCGCGGCACATGCAGCGTCCACATGTGGTCGCGGAAGTGCCGCTTGATCTCGCCGGTCACGGTGGGCACGGCGTAGCTCTCGAAGGCGTTCCCGCGCTCCGGGTCGTATCGGTCCACGGCCTTGACCAGGCCGAGTGCGGCGACCTGCCGCAGGTCCTCGTAGGACTCACCGCGGTTGCGGAAGCGTCCGGCGAGCCGGTCGGCCATCGGCAGCCAGGCCTCGACGACCTCCTGGCGCAGTTCCTCGCGTTCGGGCCCGTCGGGCAGGTCGGACAGCCGGGCGAAGGCCTCGGCCGTGTCGGGGGCGTCGTCGTGCGGGTGGCGTCCACTGGGCTTCACCGGGTTCTGGGGTGCGCTGGTAAGCGTGCGCATTGGATCGCAACTCCCTGAGGGGTGCCTTGGGTTCGGTGGTCACCGTGGGAGTCGCGCCCGCAAGACGAGTCGGACACACCCGGGGCGATCCTGCGGATCCACTGGATACGACGCGGTCGTATCTCTCCCACGGACGTGCCTCCTGTCCGAAGCACTGTCTTTCGCCTGCCCCTGAGGCATCGCCGCAAACACCGCGACATCTCCAGCGTGCGCTCAGTGGGCCCGGCGCGCATGTTCGCGGGGCTCCGCCTCCTCCGGCCGGGGCAGCAGCCACTCCTCGTACCGTCCGAGGGCGAGCACGAGTCCCAGCATGCCTGCGGGAATGAGGACCGTCAGCAGCTCCATGACCTGTCCTTCCAGCCGGTCGTCCGAGAGGAGACGACCGCACACGGGTCTCCCCGCCCGGCCGGGGCAAACCACCAGGTGTCACCGCGAAGCGGTCGGGTACGCGTCGGACATCGCCGACTCACTGGAGGAACCGATGCAGCGAGGCAGCGACCGGCTCAGCGCCCATCGCGACGACGAGATGAAACACGAACTGGAGGGCCTGCTGAGGTCCGGTCACCCCACGCGGGTCGAGGAGTGGAACGACCCCGAACCCGCCGCCGAGGACGATCCGGAGGTGGCGGGCGGACCCGTGGAACCGGGCCCCGGTCCGGGCCGCACGGACGCCGTCCGGTTCGAACTGGGCCGGCTCCTCGGCCGCACCTCGTTTCCGGCCGCGCCCCCGGCGCTGGCCGACGCGCTGCGCGAGCGGACCGCCCCCGACCGGCTCGTCGAGCTGGTGGCGGAACTGCCCGCGGGGACCGTGTTCCACACGGCCTCGGACCTGGCCAAGGCCCTGACGGACGACGGGGGTTAGCCCCGGACCGGTCGGGTACATGGGCCGGAATCACGGTGCACCCGAAAATGCAGAAAGGCCGGATTGCGATGGCCGATGTGGTGAGGGAAGTCATGACACCCGGCGTGGTCGCGGTACGCCCCGACGCCTCGCTGGTCGAGGCCGCCCAGCTGATGCGGGCGCAGGACATCGGGGATGTACTGGTGGCGGACGACACGCGGGTCGTGGGTGTGCTCACGGACCGTGACATCGCGCTGCGGGCCGTCGCCGACGGGGCCGATCCGCTCACGGTGAGCGCCGAGGCGGTGTGCACTCCGCATCCGGTCTCGGTCGGCCCGGACGACGAGGTGTCCGCCGCGGTGGCGCTGATGCGCGAGCACGCGGTGCGCCGCCTGCCGGTCGTCCAGGACGGACACGCGGTCGGGATGATCAGCCTGGGCGATCTGGCGCTGACCCGGGACCCGGCGTCCGCGCTCACGGACATCAGTGGCGCGGAGCCGGACCGGCCACCCCGAGGACACTGAACAGCACTACGCAGCAAGGGAGTTGACGACAATGCGGATCGCGTTCCTGGTGGCGCCGGAGGGGACCGAACAGGTGGAGCTGACCGATCCCTGGCAGGCGGTGCGGGACGCGGGCGGCGACCCCGTGCTCGTATCGACGAAGCAGGGGGAGATCCAGGCCTTCGACCACCTCGACAAGGCGGACAAGTTCGCCGTCGACCGGACGGTGGCGGATCTCGCCTCGTCGGCGGACGGCTTCGACGCACTGGTACTGCCGGGCGGCGTCGCCAACCCGGACCTGCTGCGCACGGACCCCGACGCGGTCGCCTTCGTGAAGGACTTCTTCACGCGGGGCCTGCCGGTCGCGGCGATCTGCCACGCGCCTTGGACGCTGGTCGAGGCCGACGTGGTGCGCGACCGCACCCTGACCTCGTGGCCGAGCCTCGCCACCGACATCCGCAACGCGGGCGGCACCTGGGTCGACGAGCAGGTGAAGGTCTGCACGGCCGGGCCGAACGTGCTGGTCACCAGCCGCCGCCCCGACGACCTCAAGGCCTTCGACGCCGCGCTGCTCAAGCTGGTCAGCGGCACCTGAAGCGAACCCACGACTTTCGGGAGGCAGACATGGACCTCGCGTTCCTCAATCCTGTATGCACCCGCCCCGGCCCCTGGGCCTCCGTGTACGTCGACACGTCACGGCACAACGAATCCACCGCCGACGAGCGCTCGTTGGAGGCGCTCGGGGTGCAGCGCGCGCTCGCCGCGGCGGGCGCCGACGAGGCGACGTGTCACGCGATGCGGTCTGCGGTCGAGGACCTGCGGCACTCGCGGGAACCCGTCGGCCGGGCCTTCTTCGCCAGTGGCGGCGAGGTCGTCCTCGACCCGCCGCTGAGCACTCCGCCGCAGCGCACGTCCGCGCACTGGGCGGCGCTGCCGCACACCGCGCCGCTGCTCGACCTCGCGGGCGAGGACCCGCTGTGCCTGGTCGCGTACGTCGACCGGACCGGCGCCGACTTCGAACTGCGTTCCGCGCGCGGGGAGTCGGGGGCGGGCAAGGTGACCGGGCAGCAATGGCCGGTGCACCGCACGGCGTCCGGGGACCCGTCGGAGCGGCACTTCCAGCTCCGCGTGGAGAACACCTGGGAGCACAACGCCGGTGAGATCGCCGGGGCGTTGGAGCGCTGCCGGGCCGAGACCCGGGCCGACCTCGTCGTCCTGGTCGGCGACGACCGGGAGTGCGTCGCCGTACGGGACCGGCTCCCCGCCGAGCTGCACGGTTCGGTGGTCCGCGCCCGGCACGGGGCGGAGAGCCGGCTCCTCGACAGCGAGCTGGAACAGGCCAGGGCCGAGCACGTGGCGCGGCGCGCCGCGCACGACCTGGCGCTGTTCGCCGAAGCACGCGGTCAGGGCGAGGCCGCGGCGGAGGGCGTGCCGGCGCTGGTGGGCGCGGCGCGTGAGCACCGGATCGCGGAGCTCCTGATCCGCTCGGACGGCCCCGACGCGCACCGTGAGGTGTGGGTGGGCGACGGGCCCGACCAGCTGGGTGTACGGCGGACGGACGCGGAGGCGCTGGGCGGCGGAGACGTGGTGTCGGCGCGGGCCGACGACGCGCTCATCCGGTGCGCTGCGGCGAGCGGTGCGGATGCGTTGTCGGTATCCGGAGCGGACCCCTCCGCGGGGCCGGCGGGGGGTCTGGGCGCGCTCTTGCGCTGGTCCGAGTAACCTTCCGCCCACCCGTCGTTACGCCCACGGGGCTCCGCCCCGGACCCCGCGCCTCAATCGCCGGCGGGGCTTGAATTGCCATCACCGGCGGGGCTTGATGGATCAAGCC